>JAZPZN010000059.1:0-43055 GCA_045544715.1 Oscillospiraceae bacterium
ACCCCTGCAACAGGCAGGGGTATAGTGTGCTAAAAAAGAGAATATTGCATTCTTCTGCTCCTTAACAGGTGTGTTAAGGAGGACAAAAACATGGTATTTCAGACCCCTGAAATTTTACAAGGGTATAGTAATCAAGCCGGAAAGGATTATTATGACAAATAATTTCAGACCCCTGAAATTAGCAAGGGTATAGTATCTCAAAATACACAAAAGCATAGCTTGAGCTGATACAATTATACAGCGTTTTTAACGATTTGTCAAGATTGCCTTTGTAGGAAACAACGAAAAACTCAGCAGCATATAGTAAAAGTATTTGCAAACCCTATCAGATGATGTATAATATACATAATATCAGCTGTATCGACAGCGTGAGAGGTAATTTTTATGGTCGACAGAAAGAAGAATGAAGGCAGGCATTTTATCGAAAATATCGATAAATACCGCTCTGTATTACAGCGTATCTATGTTTACGGCTGCTTTGATAAAAATGAGCTGGCCCATAGGTGCGGCTGCTCAAAGGATACGATAAAGAAAGCAAAGGTGTTTTACGATGCCTGCCTTTCCGACTATATCGGAGAGAAGAATATCGTAAGTGCATCAAAAAGTGGCAGACCGTCTGTTGCAAATTATTTCAAGTATGACAGATTCAGGCTTAACAGCAATTATCTGTTCAAGGCGTATCAGTGGGCTAAGCTGGTGCAGGGACATTTGTGGAAGTATGCATATATCATGCGTGATGGCTATCATCCTAACGTTGCAGATGACACCACCCGTTTTGAGGATTATCGCCGATATTTCAGTATCAGCATAAGCAGGGATAATGAATGTCTTGATGATATCCTTAAAAAAGTATGTCCCGAAACCGAGCTTGAAACTTTGGCAATGTCGCTGTGCGATGCGCTTGCACTGTTCAGCAGGAAGGCGATGTTTTCTGTTCCTGCTTACACTGTCACCCGTAAGCTTACAAAGCAGTGCAGGTGTGAAAACGCTGCCAATAGTCTATGGTCATTCATGTATGACAATTATGACCGCATACTTGACGATGATACCACCTATACCATCTATCAGGCGATAAAGCTAAAAAAGCTGATAGGATATACCCGAATGGGCAAGAGCGATGACCGCCGTATGTATGTGATTCCACTGAAAATAATGTTTGAATACACCTCGGGCAGGGGCTATTTGCTGTATGGGGTAAAGGGATCAGACAGCATTAAGAGCGTGCGTCTTGACAGAATGTTCAGGGTGCGTGTGTATGAGCCCGATATCCCTATCGACAGTGAAAGATACGAGAAGATACTCCGTGAGATGAGCGATACCCTGTGGCTTTCGCCTGACCTTACAGGCAGAGATATATCCGTTGTAAAGCTGGAGCAGGTGAAGGATGAGGCATTTGCCTCGATCAGAAAATATGCGCCGCATTGTGATATCGACAGGGCGAATAGAACTGCTGAATTCCGCATCCGCAAGGTCGATGACATAAAGCCGTTCATACGCACGTTGGGCAAAAATGCAGTGATCTCCCGTGATGCCGATCCACGACTTTATAAGGAGTTCGCAGCTGATGTGGCAGCGGTGGCGAGCCACATCCGTACAGAGGAGCGTGACTTTCCCGTTGAAGCGAGCATCCATGATCCTGTCGAAAAAAAGGAGGATAAGGCACCGTATGAGGAAACAGCGGTGCTGCGTATGTTCAACAAATTCAACAGTATCCGCAGTGTCGTGGCGGAGGAGCTGTTTGAGTATTTCAGCAATATGCTGCCGAGGGGCAGCAGTGTTTCGTATAGTGCGCTGGTAGGTGTTATCAGTGATATCCTTGAGAAAAACGGCTTTTTTCATGGCTCGGGCAAAAGCGGCTTGATATTTGAGATCGGTGAAATATTCGTTGATGAGATGGTGACGCAGTGCGATGTCTTACAATCGGCATTTTATCGGTGTGAAAACGGACGGATGTTCAGCCTTGCTGAGGATATCGAAAACAATAGTCTGCGGTATGCGCTGTCTGATATCGAGTATGAATATCTTTCGCTCATGCTGCATGACAGTGATGCACGCTGTCTTATCCCTGAGGAGTATGCCGCTAAGCTTTCGGAGCTGCTGCCCGCCCCTGCAGCGGAGTATGGAGCGTCGTTTATCTCTCGTTTTGCCGATTGCCACCGCAGCGGTGATGAGGCGGCTATCCGCAGGGCGGTGCTGACTATATCATCCGCAATAAGGCAGGGAAAACGGGTGGATATCGAATACAAGGGCAAGCGCAGGAGCATCTCCCCATATCGTTTCACCTACTCGCTGCGTGAGCGTGAGCCGAGGATAGCCGCTGCGCTGAGCGGCAGGGCGGTGCAGCTGAATCTTAGTAGGATCACATCTGCCGTTATCAGCGAAGAAGCGGCACTACCCACGGCGGAGATAGAATCGCTCATAAATGGCAGCAGACATTATGTGGAGCTTGTTATCCCCCACACAAGTGAAACGGAGCAATACAATGTTTTTGAACGCTGCCTGAGGCTGTTTGGCTCCTATGAAAAATACACATGGGAGGATCCCGTCAACAACGATCATGTAATAGCAGTTGTATATTATGAGTGGGATATCAGCGTACATACTGAAAATGGCAGGCGCATTTATCGCAGTGACGCAATATTTACAGATATCCTTTCTCTGGGAAAGCATGTGAGGGTGTTGAAAAAACCACGCTTTAAGATACCCGATGATACTATACCTTATGATGCGCAGGTATACAATGCAGTGCAGGGAGTATATAAAAATCTTAACAAGCTATACAACTGAATATAAAAACCAACGGGCTTCGGTAAGAAGCCCGTAATTTTTTTGCCCTCACCACGGTGAGGGCTTTTGTTTTTTAAAAAACTGCATCGCTGTAAAATAACAGGGATGCAGTACGCATACAAGCTTACACGTGATTCGGTTTTAGACCCCTATAAAAATACAGGGGTATAGTACAGTACCAGTACTCTCCTTTCAATGGCATTTTAGACCCCTATAGATCACAGGGGTATAGTACCTCAAACCATAAAAATAGCTTGAGCTGATATAATTATACAGCATTATTATTGATTTGTCAAGAATTGCGTACAAAGCAAGGGCATCCGATAGGATGCCCTTTTACCGATCATACTCTTACAAACTTGAACATCGTGCCTGCGCTGCCATCATCATAGGTGAGGATAAGGCTGGCATTGTTGTATGCGCCAACAGCCTTGATCACCAGTCCGTTGCTGGCAAGCCTGAGCTTGTAGTATCCATCACCGCATGGAACCAGCTGAAGCGACTGCGCAGGGCCATCATTGGGCGACCAGATATCGATAGAACATCCACTGCGGAGCTGGCCGTTCTTACGCAGCACATCTAACACCCTGCCGTTGCCGTTGTTGCTCAGCTTGGGATAAATGAGCCAGTTACCGTCAGCCTGCTGCCTGGGGATCATGATCTGAGAGGTCGTCCAGTCCTGCTGCCACAGGCAAAGGCGTGCGCCATCTCCATACCAGCCGCTTTCGTACAGATTGAGGTAGTAACCGTTCTTGCAAACGATGTTATATGAAGCACCCGACACGATAGAAGCTGCTTCGGCAGAGGGAGCCGATGCAGAGGAAGATGACTGCATAAAGCTGCTGGTATTTGCATAACCCTTGATGCGCCAATCATTGAGAGCATAGGTGAAGCGTCTTACACCGTAGCGGCTGTCGCCGTAGCCCTGGGTGTTACCCTCGATAGTGGTGACCACACCATTGCACACTGATTCAACAATGCCGACATGGTCAGTTGCAGCACGATCCGATGAGTAGCAGAAAAAGATGATATCGCCAGGCTTGGGAGTATAGTTCTCCTTGACGGCATACATACCCTTGTTGGCATACCACTGCAGCATTGCTCCGCTGCTGGCTGTCTTGGGATAGTGCACGTTGACCTCGCCGCCGCAATCATCGATGATGTAGTCCACAAACATGACGCACCACGGAGCCCAATACAGGAAGTATGTATTACCCGACTCAAAGTTGTTGTAATACCATGTCTGATATTCACTTGTCCAGCTGCCGTCGGAGTAGGTGGTCTCCATTACGCCGATGTGTTCTGCTGCTTCCTCGTGGATAGGAGCTACAACGCCGGTTGCGGATGCGGTAACGTTGAGCGAAGATGCTACTACTGCAACCGACATAGCGGCTGCCATGATCAATGCTGTTAACTTCATAATTATACCTCCTTGGTATTTCGTCCGTCTTTGTTATTAAAGGGTGCTGCGGGTTGATGCTATCCGTATACATCCTCATCCTCTAAGTCCGAGAATGTGTAGGATAATACTGCTAATAATACTCTGAGCATAAGCTCACCTCCTTGTGATGTATATTATAGGGGAAATAGTCGGTTCAGCCTCAGCTGTTTTCAGCTACATCGCTGATGACGGCACCGGCTGCACCGATAGCGCTGCCTACAAAGCCTCCTACGGCTGCACCTGCGCCCTTGCCTACTGTAGCACCGAAGAAAGTACCTGCAGGGCCGAATACCGAGCCGCTGATTGCACTGACTGCCGATACTGTTGAGCCTCCGATGGTTGCACCGAGAGTTCCGCCTGTTGCTGCACCGCTGAGTGCGTGGGTTAATACATCTGTAAATCTGCTCATGACTTGTTCCTCCTTAGTTTTGACTGTTGAGTGTTGTTGGGTTAAGTAGCCTGAAGTGTTTGGGGGCACTATCCGCCCCACTTGTACCTCCTTTCTGAGTATGATTATACCACCAACCCTGTTTTGCCGCCATCAAAAAGCTGTACCCGAAACTATATACCGTGTATATCAATAATTGATATCGCTTGTTGGCAGATACTATAAAGGAGCTGGTATCTGTTATAATAAAAGTGCCGCACAAACAAAAGTGCGGCACTGGTTATGTTGAATATTAATGCTGATGCTTTGGAGTAGTTTTCAGCAACAGCTGTTCCTGTATTGTAAGGGAGAATACCCCGTAGTTTGCTTAAACTGCCTTGCAAAGTATTTTTCGTCGTCATAGCCGCAGCTTTTGGCAACAGCATAAACGCTCATTGCGGTCGCTGAAAGCAGGTAGCAGGCTTTTATTACTTTTGCGTTTATGCTGTCTTGATTATAGCTTACGCCAAAGCATTGCTTATATATAGTGCGGAAATATCCCTCGCTGACGCAAAGCCGTTTTGCCGCTTGTGACAGCGTGAACGCTCTTTCGGGAGCCTTTAGAACATCGCTGCGGATATCCTGCAAGGCATTGTAATGCGGTGATAGCTTTCTTTCGGCGAGAGCTGCCTTGTCCTCTTCGCTTTGTACGGTTACGGCAGTGCAGGCGATCTCTACTGAGCATTCGCATACGCAATAGCTTATTAGCACCTGCCGCTCATCATATCTGCTGCTTATGGCATTATACAGCATTACCCTTACTCTGTCGGCAAAGGCATTGCAGTCCCCTTTACATAGTACTAGGAAGATATCGCCGTCAGCCCTGCCGCATATCTCGTGATGGGCGCAGGCTTGTTTTATGGCAGAGGCTGCAGCGGCAATGATGTCGCTGCGATAGTTCTCGCCATAGACGAACTCGCCATCTGTGGCAAAGCTTAGCTTCATTGCCAACAGTGAGAAGCCCTCCTCGGCGGTATCGGCTATCTGACTGAATTCACGCAGATTGTAGAAGCCTGTAAGCGCATCATATAGTGACGATTCACGCTGACACTGTTTCAGATAATGTATATCATTCTTCATGCGGAGGAACTCCAGCGTGTCAGCGACAGTTTTGCTCCAGTCACGGAAGCTGAAATCATAGCCTGCAGGATAGTTGTATTTCAGCACTGTATACCCGAAAAGCCTTGTCTGAAAGCATATGGGGCTGAAGTAAAAAATAGCAGGGGCTTTGCGTTCATCATTAATTGCGGGCGGAAGAACATTGTATCTGACGGGAGCTGAAGCCTCGCTGCCTATATCGCAGCATAGTAGCTCTTTCCCCTCATAGCTTGCGCTGTTCCATGCGGCGTCAAGACAGAGATATAATGCTTGTGCACCGTGTAGCAGATAGAAGAATTCTCCCAGCACGGCAGTGTATTCTGCCAGTGTGCGGCACTGTGTAAGGCAGCTGGAAAACTGTGCTACACTGCTCATCTGTGTGTGATACTGACCTATTCGTTCAGCGTGAAGCTCATCTGTCAGCTGCTTTTGCACAGCGCCGCAGGGGCAAGTGTTTCCTCTTATGAGCCTGTCTGTATCCATTGAATGATACTCGGTTGAGAGGAGAATAGCAGCGGCATCTGTGCCCATCTTTCTTCTGTTTCTGCGGAATGTAGTCAGCAGCGGATAATGATATATCCTGCCGCCTGTGTAGTCGTATCCGATGACTGCAATACTGTCGGGAATGGATATTCCTGCGGCTGTAAGCCTGTCGCACAAGCCATAAGCCATGTGAGCGTTTGTGCATATCACCGCCTGAGGCATAGGAAGCTCGCCATTGATATAGCGTTGTGCAAGAGCTTCGCCTGAGTCGCTCCAGAAGCTGCCGTAATGCAGCTTGTTGACATCGAATTCAATTCCATGTTTTTCAAACGCCCTTTTGCAGCCGTTGGCTCTTCGGTGGGATACAGGGTCGCTCTCAAAGCCTGTCAATATGTCGATATTTCTGCAGCCATGTGCTGTAATGAGGTGCTCCGCTACATTTTCCATGTCTGTTTCATCATCTGAGAATACACTTGTAAAGCCATCAAGCTCCCTGCCGATAACAACGGTGGGAAGCTTTGCTTTTTTCAGTTTTTCTATTACTTCGCTGATGATGGATATATCCTTGAATGCTTCAGCGGTTATGATGGCTCCGTCAAAATGGCAGGGTTCAAACAGGGTGTAGATGATGTTTTCGTAATTGAGCTGTGCATCCTCCACCCAATGGTTGTAGATGTTGGAATAAACGATAACATCCGTATCTGCTGCAAATGCAGCCTCTGCAATACCGCATAGTATATCTTTCTGCTCGTTGTCGTCTGCCCTTGCGGTGATAACTGCTATCTTTTTTCGTGCCATCTTCATCGCCTCCATAGTTACAGTATAGCCGATATTTGTGCCAAAGTCAACACGAAAAGTTCATATTTTGATTAAAAGGTGGATTATCCGAATGAGGACTATTGATTTTTGTAGTTGGTAAAGCTATAATAAAAACAACGAAATCAAGACCGATGAAAGGAGAAATCCATGAAAAATAAGCTGACAGCTATATTATGCGCAGCGGCAATGCTGCTGATATCAGGTTGTGCTGCAAATGAGGGCAGCGACAACACACCGAGCAATGTTACAGAAAACGCCACTACCTCTGCTGACATCACCGATAACGCCACTGAAGAGGAGATACTCGACAGTCTCAACAACGGCATCATCATTGACGAGGTGAGCGGAAATGTCTACAAAACAGAGCGTAATGCTAACCCTATATCGGGCAGTATATTCTGTGCCGATCCCACTGCTGTTGAATATGAGGGCAGGCTGTATGTATATGGAACCAACGATACCCAGCAGGCTGAGCAGGATTTTACAAATGACTATGACCAGATAAAGTCGCTGGTGGTGTTCTCCACTGATGATATGGTGAACTGGATATACCACGGCAGGATAGAAACCGGTGAGATCGCCCCGTGGATATATAATTCGTGGGCACCCTCCATTGTTTCCCGTGTGGAGGAGGATGGTCTGACACACTTCTATCTCTATTTCTCCAATAACGGATCGGGCGTAGGTGTTATCACCTCTACCGACCCTGTTACAGGTTGGACAGATCCCCTAGGGGCTCCTCTTGTATATCAGAATATGGAGGGGCTTGAAAATTGCCCTGCGCCCTTTGACCCGGGTGTCTGCATCGATGAAAATGGTATAGGCTGGCTCACGTTTGGTGGAGGCACTCCTGCCTCGGGCGCAAAGGTTCACACCAACATTCCTAAGATAGTGAAGCTCGGTGAGGATATGCTGTCCTTTGACAGTGAGTTTGTTTCTATCGATGCTCCGTATTTCTTCGAGGCGAGCGAACTCAACTATATTGATGGCACATATTATTACACCTACAGCACTGATTGGCAGACAAGAGGTGCAGGCTGGGATTATGAGGGTATCTCCGCACCACCAACCTGCAGCATGGCATATCTTACAACAAAAACTCCCCTAGATGCTGCAAGCTGGGAGTACAGAGGTGCATACTTCTACAACTCGGGACAGAACGAAAAGGGTGAATCGGGTCTGCGTTGGGGCAACAATCATACCCATTTCTGCGAGTATCAGGGAACGAACTATATCCTCCACCACACTCTTCTTCTGGAAGAGCTTATGGGTGGCACTGCGGGCTTCCGCAGTATGATGGTGGATTATCTGCCGATGGATACAGCTACAGCAGAGATACCCATCACCGCAGCATCAAGAAAGGGTGTAGCGCAGATAAAGCTTCTTGACCCTTACAAGGAAAACAGTGGTGCAACTATGTTCACCTCTGCGGATATAGGCTATACAGAGGGCTCTCATCCTGCTGCCAAAAGCAGTGCTGACGGCTCATGGATATATTTAAGAGGTGCTGATTTCGGTTATGGTGCATCGGAGTTTATTGCTGAAGTAAAAGGCAAGGGACGTATAGAAGTGCGCTTTGATGACATTGATAGCGAGGCTGTGGCATTTGTTGAGTTCGATAATGCTGACTATGTAAAGGTGCGTTCTGCTGAGTTCAACAAGTTTGATGGCAGGAATCATAACATCTACCTCGTTTTTTCAGGCGCAGATATCGAGATTAGCTCTTGGCAGTTTACAAAGGGTGAGGAAACGCTCCGCCCTGAGGAGGATATCTCAGTGACCGAGACGGCGTATGAGACCCTCGTGATATCCGCACAGGCGGAAAATCCCGGCCCCAGTCCCTCCGCAGTGCTGGAGATGACGAAGGACGGCGATTATTCCGTTAAGTCATCCGCCTTTGCAAAGGAGAGCGAGATGCTCAACCTCGGTTTTATCAATCCCGATGCTGAAGCTACCTATAAGGTGTATGTCAAGTCCCTCGGTCTTGAGACTGAAAACGGCATGGTTGAGATACCAGTTGATGTAGAGCTTGACCCTTCCAGCAACACCAAAAATGGGCTCGAAAATGGCTGGAAAGGTGCGGAGATAGGCACTGTTATTTATGGTACAGAGGAGTGCGGTCTCGTTGCGGCAGAAACTACGATAAGCTGGATAGGCTATCGTATGGCACTGATGGTCGATGGTGAGGAAGTACCCTATACTTCTATCACATACAATCTTACAGTCAGCGGTCTGACATTTGAATAACATGATGCGGCAGAGGAACGTCTCTGCCGCATTTTCAGTAGTGAAATATTAGTTGAAGATATTTTGTTTTGTGGTAATGTGATATCAAAATAAATTATTGACAAAATAATACATTTGTAGTATAATTATAAGTAAGACAAATCGTCTGTATATTAAATTAAAGGAGATCAAGATTATGCGTAAGATAATGATAAGAAAAATTGCCGGCAGTGCTATCATTTCAGTATTGTTGATGGCAATCCTCGTTTTTGTTTTTCAACTGGCGGTTTCCAGGAACAATGCCGCTATCACATCCGATGAGCGACTTGCCGATGCGGTTTCACGTATTGCTGAAAGTGAAGTTACCATCTCAGAGCTTACAGAAAATCTTGATATTGAGTACATATCAAAGGCAAATGCTTTTGCTGAGATGATAAGGCTCAACCCCGCTATAATCGATGATGCGGCAGAGCTTGAGCGTATCCGTGAAATGCTGGAGGTAGATGAGCTCCATGTAACGGATGAAAAGGGCGTTATCTACTGGGGTACAGTACCGGGATATTTTGGATTTGATTTCAGCACATCCGAGCAGACAAAGCCCTTCCTTCCGATACTTAACGACAGCACTCTGGAGATAGCACAGGAGGCTCAGCCTAATGGTACAGAGGGTAAGCTGTTCCAATATATCAGTGTGTCTAGGCAGGATAAATCGGGTATCGTACAGATAGGTATGGAGCCAGTCCGCCTTACTGAGACACTTGCGGACAGTCAGCCTAATGTAATACTCGGAAATATCAAAGTGGGCACAAACGGCACTATTTTTGCTGTCAGAAAGGCAGACCTTACTGTTGCCGCATTCTACAACGAGGAATATATCGACAAGAATATATCTGAGCTCAACCTTACAGAGGATAGCTTCAAGAGCAAGGTTGGTAGATCGGGCAATTTCGTATTTTCAGGCAGCTCATTCTTCACAAGAGTTATTGAGACCGATGATTACTACATTGCTTCACTGATCCCTACAAGCGAAGTAATGGGAGAGGCGGCACTGCTGACAGGTGTTGTAGTGTTGCTGGCACTTATTGTTATCGCAGTGCTTACAATTATAGTTGTAAGGGCAGTTGATAAGAACATTATCAATGGCATGACTGAAATAGGTGCTGCTGTAAAGGCAATAGGCGAAGGCGAATCCGATGTTGTTGTTGATGTAAGGACTTGCGAGGAGTTTTCAGTGCTAAGCGATGGCATTAACGGTATGATACAGCATATTGAAGAGCATATGAATGCTACCGAGGAGCTCAATGCTTCCATGTCTGGGCTGCTTAAAAATGTAGATGGTATCTCACGCAGCATTAATCAGTATGCGGCTGAAATGGACAGCGTTTCGGGTCAGCTTTCTGATGGCGCTACCACGCAGGCTGCTACTATACAGGAGCTTTCCGCAGCGTTCTCCACTATCTCCAAGGAAGTTAACGACAATGCAGAGTCAGCAAAGAATGCAAATGCTATAGCAGCACGTACCAGTGATCAGCTGCGTGAAAATCTTGAAAACATGACCAATATGCAGCAGTCAATGGAGCAGATAAGCGAGGTATCACAGAAGATCAGCAATATAGTAAAGGCGATCGAGGATATCGCTTTCCAGACCAACATACTGGCACTTAACGCATCGATAGAAGCCGCTCGTGCGGGCGAGCACGGCAAGGGCTTTGCAGTTGTTGCTGATGAGGTAAGAAATCTTGCAACAAAATCCGCAGAGGCTGCAAAGGATACTACCGAACTGATCAATGAAACTCTCGAGGCAGTTGCAAATGGAACTGTAATTGTAGATCAGACTGCTGAAAAGCTGAATGAAACAACTAAAAGCATTGATGAGAGCACTCAGCTCATCTCTGAGATCACAGATGCCACCATCAAGCAGGCAAGGTCTATTGATGAGGCGGTTGAGGGTATGACCAGAATATCCGCAGTTGTTCAGAGCAATACTGAGATAGCACACAATGCCCAGACCACAGCAGAGCTACTCGATACTGAAGCAGGTAAGCTTCTTGAAATGGTAATGTCCAACAACGACGAATAATACTCACATAACATAGCAGACAGAGGGACAGTTGATGCTGTCCCTCTGTTTTAGTTATTGTGCAACGATTGTATCGGTGCGATTTTTATCGGATGAATCTGATGCTTTCCAGATCGAAATCACATCCCGGTAGGAACATCAGCTTCACCACCGCCTTGCCGCAAAGCTGAGGCAGTACCTTTTCAACGGTATGATAATCCTCGCTGAAGGGAAATTCGACTATCTCCCGTATCTCGTTGTTGTCGCTGATGATGTGCAGATGGATGGAGTCATTGTCATGCCTTGTTCTGCCCTTTATCCTTACAGCAGATATACCGTCAGTGAAATCCATATCCTCAAAATCGAAGAATACATTGTTGCCTATGCGCTCGATCCTTGAGCCGATTATCTCAAATGTGTCGCCATGCACAAGGTCACAATCAGCTGCATAGATCTCCTCGTATGCCTTAGGTTTGCGGGTGAAGAAAAATCCGCCGAGATCCAGTCGCTGTTCATGTTCTCCAAATTCAAAATAGATATCATGCTCGCCGCAGAGGGTTTCGGAAAGGGTAAAGGAGTTGTCCTGATATGTCTGCCATATAAAGTCTGCCTGATAGCTGAACTCTCCCAGCAACCTGCCCTCTGAGGGCTTGCCGTCCCAAAGCTTAAAGGGGGCGGCAGAGCCTGTATGCCAGTGTATCATCCTGAGGGTGAGGGTGTCGGTGCCGTATTTTCCGAAATCCACCTTTGTGTAGCCGACGATGTTCTGGTTTTTTGTCATCGAGATGCCACCGCCTGCTACCTCGTTCATAAGTCCGTTGCTGTCGTTGTAGAAGCAACCAGTCACAAAGCTGTACGGATCGGTAAATGGCTGACCGAAGCCGCTTGCTGTAAACTCGTATTCCGACAGCACCTCGGGTTGAGGCTTACCGTTTGCAGCGGAGCAGCGCAGTCTGAATTCGCCGTCGCCGAGAGCTGTCAGCACTGCGGAAGCTCCGTTGGCTTCAACAGATGCCAGATTTGTAACGATGCCGCTGTTTGTGACAACGCTCCACAAAAGCTTGGAGTGTGTGGCATTTGCAGGTAATATTTCAGCAGATATCTTTATGTTGTTATTATCGGGAGTTATTTCAGCACCGCCCTCACGGGTGAGTCGTATCTTTCTTATCGGTATCTCTCCGTTATCGGGAACAGCTATTACAGAATCATCGAAGGAAACACCGCATTTGACATCACTCGGGAGCACATCAAAGGTCATCTCTGTCTGCGGAAGATCGGGGGAGCTTGCGAAGAAATGCGCAGTGCCTGCCTTATCGGTCGCTTTTACAAAAGCCACTGCCTTTCCGCTGAACAGCTTTCTGCAGCAACATTTGTAGCTGTCGTAATCCGTGCTGTCGCCGTTGTCAAAACCGATTATTTTTGCGCCGATAGCTCCGATGGTTATGCGGTCACGGGCATTTTCAACAGGGTTGCCATCAGCGTCAACAGTTGATATAGTTACCGCCAGCACATCCTCGCCGTCAGCCTTGAGGGAGGTCTTGTTTGCCGACAGGACTATTGCGGCACTGTCGGAGAAGCTGCGTCTGATATCCTCATAGGTGTTGCCGTCATCATCTGAAGCTATCACCTTTATCTCGCCCTTTTCGTAGGGTACTTGCCATGTGACGGTATACTCTTCGGGGATACGTTTGCCAACGGAGCGTCCGTTTACGAAAAGCTCGGCTTCCTTTAAGTTCGTGTAGGCCACAACATCTATCAGTTGTCCGTCATTGAAATCCCAGTGAGGGAACAGGTGCAGCACAGGTTTGTCTGTCCACGCTGCCTGATAAAGTGCAAACAGATCCTTTTCAAGACCAGCGGTATCAACAGGCCCGTAGTATGCGTTCTTTGTGGAATAGGGCGACGGCTCGCCGATATAGTCAGATCCTGTCCAGATGAACATTCCGGCGCAGAATGGGGTATCCCTGTCTGCTGCAATTATCTGCTGTGCTGTGGGTGCAGCTGCGCCTGCACGACAGTTACCGAGGGATGAGCATTGCAGGTCGTCATGCGTGAGGAATGCTGTACTTCTCGGGAAATGATACACACCTCTGCTTTTTACGCCTGAGGTGGTCTCGCTGCCGTAGATGCGCCATTCGGGGTGCTGCTCGTGATGGAGCTTATAGAGGTTCTCGCCGTAGTTGTAGCCTGCGAGGTCTACCTCCATTGCGCAGTTCTGTGCACCCTGCCAGGGCATATAGTTTGAGCCGATGGTGGTAGGGGCATTGCATCGGGGATCGTTTTCTCTTACAGCTTGATGCAGGGCTTTTGCCACCTCGCAGCCCCTTTCGGAGAAGTGGGTATCGTATATCTCGTTTCCGACGCTCCACATGATGAGTGAGGGATGGTTTCTGTCACGACGCACCCAGCTTGCCACGTCTTTTTTGAACCAGTCGGGGAAGAAACGGGCATAGTCGTATGCGGTCTTAGGACGCTCCCACATATCGAATGCTTCACTGTCAACGAGAATACCAAGCTCATCGCATAGCTCCATAAATCCGATGGCAGGCATATTGTGTGATGTGCGCACTGCATTTGCTCCCATGCGCTTCATTGAAAGCAGCTGTCGCCTTGCCGCCTCCTTATTGAAGGCAGCACCGAGGGCCCCGAGGTCGTGATGCAGGCACACTCCGTGGAGCTTTACGTGCCTACCATTGAGAAAAAAGCCTTCATCAGCCTTGTATTCTATCTCACGCAGACCGACCTTCTGTGTTATCTCATCGGTCACCGTATCACCTTTTTTGAGCTGAACGGTGAGGTCAAGCAGGGCAGGAGAACAGATATCCCACACGGGGGCATCGGTCAGTGTAAACTCCCCGTTTTCGCCGTTGTAAAGTATGCGCTCACCGTCGGAGATGATGAAGTTGAATGTTCCCTCGCCGTGCTTTTCTGCGGTGACGGTACATTTCCAGCTGTCGCCGTCACGCTCAGCGGAGAAATATACTCCGTCTGTTACAAGGTGGTCAGCAGCTGATTCGATGATATGTATGTTGCGGAATATGCCTGCACCGGAGTACCAGCGTGAGTTAGGAGCTTCGTGTCTTACAAGTACGACTATCTCATTATCGCCGTTGGTCAGTAGTGGGGAGATGTCCACCTCAAACGAGGAGTAGCCGTATTTGTTTTCACCTGCTTGTTTGCCGTTAACATACACGGTGCAATCCTGATATACTCCCTCGAAATACAGTCTTACGCTATCTGCGCCGCTGTGCTGCCAATGCTTTCTGTAAAAGCCGAAAGAGCTTTCATACAAAGCATTTGAGTTGCATATCAGCCAGTCGTGCGGAATATCTACGGGTGAGAAGGAAAGCTTGCCGATATCGGAATATCCGCTGCCCACTGCAGCCTTTGCAAAGCTCCAGCCGTTATTAAAAAGTGTCCTCATAGCATACCTCTGTTATTAGATATTACAGATCATATTCTGTTGCTTTTAGTATAACCCGTTTATTGCGGATTGTCAATATAGAGTATGCAGTAATGGCACACTTTGTTGCGAAAAGCGGAGAGCTTATACAGGTAAAAGTATTAGTTGTGTTTTTTGAAGCTGCAAAATGAACGGATATTCAAAATCTTAAATTGACGGAATTGAAAATCAATGATATCATATAATTAACGATGATCGTAAACTTAAAAAATCAAAACTTTTAGGAGGCATGTATTTTGAAAAAGATAAGCTATATCACAGCAGCAATGCTTTCGCTGGTACTTGTTATGACCGCAACAGGCTGCGACGAAAGCGCATCCCCTGCAACTTCTGACGGCAGTCCGCTGGATAGCCCCGCCGCTACCACCACCATGACTACCGCAGACCCCGACGAAAACGCTGCAACTGACAAGGATGCAAAGGAGATAGAAAGTGCGGATTATGTCCCCGATGGAAATGCAGGCACTGTAAGCTATCTTTGTCACTATGATTTTGCAGGCGACCAGAAGTCGGAGGAGGAGTATCTGGTATTTACATCTGAGCAATACGGCGGCACTTTTAATTACATCAACTGCTCCTATAATGAGATGAACGATAAGATGGCAACACTGATTGCATCTGACGACTCTCCCGACATAGTGCTGTATATGTGGCAGAGCTTCCCAGGCATGGCAAGCAAAAACATGTATGAGGCTCTCGATGATCATATCGACTATAGCACCGAGCTCTGGTCTGAGATGAAGGATAAGATAGAGAGCTTTACCTATAAGGGTAAGCACTACTATTTCCCACACCGAAATCAAACACACTTTGCCCTTAACTATAACCGCAAGACCATCGAGGAATACAGCCTTGCCGATCCCTATCAGCTGTACCTTGAGGGTAACTGGACATGGGACACATGGCGTGAGCTGATGGTAGAGTTCTGCAATCAAGATGAAGAGAACATCGGCTTTGGCAGTGCAGGTGATGTTGTTTCTGCATTCGTTTCCACGACAGGCGTGCCGATCGTTGATATGCAGCCTGACGGAACCATAGTCAACAACAGCGATCATCCCGATATTACCAGGGCAATGCTGTTTGTTGAGGATCTTTACCGTTCCGGCCTCACTCACCGCAAGCAGCTTGGCGACTGGGTATCTCCTGAGCTGTGGGCTGTTAACTCTGACAGGATGCTGTTTATAGGTATGGAGCCCGAGTGGTGCTATACTGCCGCTACAGGTCAGATACAGGATCCGAGAGGCACCGAGAACGACATCTTTGATACTCCCTCTGATTTTGCTATAGTACCTTTCCCTAGAGATCCACAGGCTGACAAGTATTATCAGGCATCCGATACCTTTGGCTATCTTGTACCTAAGGGTGCAAAGAACATCAAGGGTGCTGTTGACTGGATCTACTGCAACCGTGTATATGCAGCGGATGAAAATGTAAAGGCACAGGTAAAGGAAGACCATATCAATCCTGCTGTTGTTACTTATGTTGACGGTAAGTTTGCAGGTCAGCGCAAATGGCAGATCATGTGGGATGAAAGCTCCTATGATATGCTTACAGAGCTGAGGGATCCTTCTAAATTCAGCTTTGTATTTGACGATGTGTATGGCTTCAATAACGAGCTTTCAAACGATATCGTCGGCAATATGTTGAACGAAGTTGCTTACAATGGCGGCTCATGGACACAGCTCAGCAATGAGAACAAGCCTTTGATAGACGCTGTTGTTGATAAATATAGACAGTAATTTCATTGTTCCTCCCTTTTTATAGACAGAGAGCCGTTTCAGATATCTGAGGCGGCTCAATGCTTTGCGTTGACAACAAATAACATAATAAATAGCCCCGTCATTTCGCAAGAGAAATGGCGGGGGCTGATAGTTTATATCAAAAAGATGTGGCATTTTGCTTGGTTAGCTTTTCATACACCCCTATAAATGACAGTGTAGGGGCTACTCTTGAATCGGTGATGTTGATAGTAAGTTTGTCAGCTGTTACTGCGCTCTTCAGCGGAATTATGCGTTTGTATCCGACAACAGTGCCGCTGTATATCTTTTCAGAACGGTCATTGTAATATGCAGTGACATTAAAGCTTTCAATACGCTGGCTCATACATATGTTTTCTTTGAGTACGATGTCGGAGATATCCACAGGCTTATCCCATCTGATGTCTATCTCAACTGATGTAACTCCGTCAGCGGTGCGGAAATAGCTGTCGTAGCTGTCACAGCGCACATTTTCGATGTCATAACCGTCAAGTGCAGAATTGCAGGTCATCACCGCATCGCACAATACATTATTGCTGAAATGCTCATTGAGGTAATCGCCTATCTCGTGTAGCCGCTTCACATCGTTTTCGTGAAACAAACCGTCGGGGGTGGGCGGAATATTAAGCAGGAAGGTCGCATTTCCGCCGACTGAACAATTGTATACATTTATGAGATCATCAAGCGAGCGCACCTTGTCATCCTCATTGGAGTGATAAAACCATCCGGGGCGGATGGAAGTGTTTACCTCTGCAGGATACCAAATAAGATCAGTTTCTCCTTGAAGTATCTCACGACTGCCGAGGTCGCTGTCCCATGCGTGTATCTGTCGTTGACGGAATTCTTGGTTATCCTCATGCTGGCTGTTTTCCGCTATTTTTTCGGTGTCTCTGGTGCGTGACGGAACAACGCTCCATTCTGCCTTGCGGGTGTATCCTGCTTCATTTCCGCACCAGCGGATATCGGGGCCACAGACGTTGATGCAGGCATTGGGCTGCAGCTCTCTGATAACAGCGTAGTATCTGTCCCAGTCGTAGTATTGTTTTTTGCCGTTGTCGCCTTCGCCGCAGGCACCGTCAAACCACACTGAAAATATCTCGCCGTAGTTTGTTAAAAGTTCTGTAAGCTGGTTTACAAAGTAGTCGTTATATTCTTTTGAGTGTCCGTATAGCTTGCAGTTTCTATCCCACGGAGAAAGATATATGCCGAATTTTATACCATATTTTCTGCAGGCGTCAGCAACCTCTTTTACAACATCGCCTTTGCCGCCTTTGTAGGGCGAGGATGCTACGGAATGCTCGGTGTGCTTGCTTTGCCAAAGACAGAAACCGTCGTGGTGTTTGCAGGTGAGGATGAGCCCTTTCATGCCTGCGGAGCTTACCGCTCTTACCCATTGTTCGGCGTCGAGTTTTTCGGGGTTGAAGATGGTTGGGGATTCCTTGCCGTCGCCCCATTCCTGCCCCGTGAAGGTGTTTACAGTGAAGTGCACAAATGCGTAGAATTCCAGCTGCTGAAAGCTGAGCTGACGCTCAGATGGGACGGTCTTTATCAATAATTCATCAACCATATAAAAGTCCTTTCTTGATAAAGCGAGCTGCAAAAGATCTTCATCATAAACGCTTATATTATTTTCAGAAATATATTCGCTCACATCATTGGAGATATCAGCTTTTATTATAGCTGATATGTCTCTGTTTGTCAAATATATTAATTATCCGTTGTAACAGCTGAATATGTGCACTGATGGAAGAAAGATCTAATAATTGTGTGCATGTGAATAATTCATTGACGGATTTTGATATTGACATATTTAACTGAAGATGATACAATAAAAATATCATCTGTATACAGGTTGAATTATTCATCAGGATGGTGATGGATCATACAATACATGATCATTGATAAAAAGTATCATTTTCGTTCTGCTTTTGACACCGAAACAGGTGCATATATCCGTACAGGTATCCTTGATGAAAATGGCAAGGATACGGGTGTTGATCCGTTTATGGCATCTTATCCGCATCTTATAGATGTGGGGATTATGGGGCATTGCATCCATGGCAAGACGGGTCTTTGCTCAAAAGCAGGTATCGGTTGTTATCAAAGCGGAATGCTTGTGGAAGAGCCAAATATGTCGGTAGATGATTTCCGTTCTATCGCAATTCAGTCAAAAGGAAGATGCAATCAGTTTGCGCTGGGTGGCAGAGGAGATCCCGATCAGCACGAGCATTTTGAAGAGATATTAAAAATTTGTCGTGACAATAATCTCGTGCCTAATTTTACTACATCGGGGTATGGCGTGACTCCCGAGATTGCAAACCTGTGCAGGCAGTATTGCGGTGCGGTAGCAGTCAGCTGGTACAGAAGCGAATATACTGCTAATGCCGTGAGGCTGCTTTTAGACGCAGGAGTCAAGACAAATATCCACTATGTGCTTGGCAAAAACAGCATTGATGAGGCGATCATGCGATTGCGCAATGATGATTTCCCTAAAGGTATCAATGCGGTGATATTTCTGCTTCACAAACCTGCAGGGCAGGGCACAAAAGCCAATATGCTTGAGGTTGATGATCCACGTGTCGCAGAGTTCTTTTCCGAGATGGACAGGCGGCATCCTTTCAAGGTTGGGATGGACAGCTGCAATGTGCCTGGAGCTATCAATTTTTGCAAGTCTGTACTTCTTGAAACCCTCGACACTTGCGAGGGCGGCAGATACAGTTGTTACATAGGTGCGGATATGACGATGGTGCCTTGCAGTTTTGACAGGGAGAAAAAATACGAAGTATCTTTACGGGATATGAGCATCGTAGAGGCATGGAACAGCGAGCCGTTTGAACTCTTTCGCCGAAAACTGCGGACAGCTTGTCCCCAGTGCGAAAAAAGGGCACTTTGTATGGGCGGATGTCCTTTGATGCCTGAAATAGTATTCTGCGAAAGCGAAAAAAGAGAAACAGTATGATTTGACGGAGGATAGCATTATGAAGATCAGGACAGATTTTGTAACCAATTCAAGCAGCAGTAGCTTTGTTGTTCTCAGCTTTATGACATCTGACGACAGACAATATGATATAGATCTGGGATGCAATGCTCGTTTTGAAAAAAGCAATCTGCCACAGATGGTCGATGGAAAACTGATGTATACAGCGAAAGATCAACCCTCTATAGAGGTGAAAAGTATAGTCGATCTTGTGGCAGCAATCTTCTATTCCCAGTGCAAAACATCGTTATCTCTCGAATGTTTTTCCTTGCTGTTTGCATACGCTTTCGGAAAAATATCAGCGGAAGAGCTGAAGGAAAAGATCGGCGACAACGAAGAGATTAGAAAACTGCTGACAGCAAATGCCAATGAAGATCTTAACAATATCATATCTAACATTTTCAGCAGTCACGAGTACAGACCCTATGTTTCGTTTGATGAATGTGTATATCAGTACAAAGAGTTGATTGATGAAGTAGAAGAGGTCTCTGATATAGAACAGATAGTTATAAACAATATAGAAAATGGTTACGGCGAGGCGCTGCTATGGTGTATTGATAACTATAATGAAGCTGTAAGGAAATATGGCTTTGCAGCTGTTGCTGCTGATTCCCCCGATTATGAGGCTGCGTTTGCAAAATGGGTCAAGATACTCAGCGAAGAAGTCTTTAGTGATACGACTCCGATATACATAACAGTTGAAGAGCTTGTAAAAAATGCGTTAGCTTCCGGCGATCCACGAGATCTGCTGCCTAAATATATAGCACGCAATGAGCAAGAGTTTATTGATTTGTGTTATGAATAAAATATAAAACACCCTCGGCGTTTCGCTTTGCGAACCACCGAGGGTGTTTTCGATGTAATTGATGTACTCGTCGTCCATATAAGCGTAGACGTTTTGGCATCGGGGCCAGCGTGAATTTGCTGTCCTTGTGGTTTACCACTTCGTTCCACTATTTGGTATACTATCGGTCACAAGGAACATGATATATCTGTCACCATCTCAAAGGGCGCAAGGGTAATATCCTCGCCGCCGATGCTGAAATGCTGTTCCTTATTCGTGTTGTTGAATATAAAACGCACCTGTTTATCCTTGCCCGTGCGTGTGGTGATCTCCACATTATCGGGCAGACCTTCTATGAATGGAATATCCGCTTCGGTCAGGATATCATGCACAAGCCTGTTGTACAGGCTCTTTTCGGTGATGGTGCCGATGTAATAGGCACTTCCGCTTCCGTAGGAATTGCGTGTGATGGCAGGCTTGCCTTTGTAGAACTCGCTGTCGTATTCCGCAACGACTTCGGCGGTTTCAGTGTGCAGGATATCGCACCATCTGCGACACTTGTATACGCTGCCGTCGGCAAGCTTCAATCTTGCTTCGTCCCAGCCAATAGGATCGTATTCCTCCACATAAGCACCGATGAGGCTGCGGTAAGCGGTGGGAAGCTGCTGCATGATGCACTTGTTGAACTCATCCTTTACTCCGCTGCGGTTTGTGATTATTACAGTGCCGCCCTTTTCAGTAAATTCATACAAACGCTTTACAACGGCTGTATCCGTCAGATACATCTGCGGTGCAGCGATTATCCTGTAGCTTGAAAAATCCTCCTTCTGACTGATGATATCCACGTTCAGACCATGCTTTGTAAATGCCGAATGCAGCAGCATGGGCTGTTCCATATAGTACATTCCGTTGGTCTGTGGCTGAATCTTGAATGCGTATTCATCCTCAGGAGAATACAGTATTGCCACATCGGATTTTATCTCTGTATCACGCACTGCTTTAAGTGTTTTGGCTTCCTTGCAGAGGTCGGTAAACTCCGCAAAGCGTCTGCCGGGGACATTTGAGTGATCGATAAGACCGTGCCAGTGCATCTCTGCACCGCCTGCGGCATTCCTCCATCTGAAGTGTACAACGGTATCTGCACCATGCGCAAACGCCTGTAGCGAATATCCCTTTATCATGCCTGGGAAAGTAGTTCTTGACATAGGCGCCCAGCAACCAAGCCCGCCGCTGAGCTGTTCCATTATCCAGAACCTGTCACGCTTAACGCCACGCATGAGGTCGAGATGAAATGCGTGAGTGTAGCACTCCTCGGGATTATCGGGAAGTCTTGTGGTGGGATAGTTATCATACGAGATAAAATCAAGCGTTTTGAACTCGTCGTAAAAATTCGGCATATTGGTGCAGAACCACACATTTGTTGTTATCTGCGTATCGGGACAGTTTTTTCTGATGAGGGATGCCTGCCAGTTGATGTGCTTAACAACGCTGTCGGATGCGTAGCGATTGAAATCCAGCATATAGGAGGGATTCAGCCACGGATCGGGATAGCTGCCGTAGGGCGGCTCTATCTGCTCCCATGAGGAGTATTCACCGCTCCACATGACGTTTCCATAAGCTTTGTTTACCGCTTCAACGGTGTGGTATTTTTCCTTTAGCCAGCTGCGGTACTTGCCGATGCAGGTCTCGCAGAAGCAAAAGTTAGCCTCAAGCTCGTTGTCTATCTGCCATGCAATCACTGACTTGTTTTTCGCATAGCGCTCCGTCATAAATTCGATGATGCGCTCGGCATAGCGCAGGAAATCCGCATCGTTTATGCAGCGGTGACCACGGATGCCTTTTCTGGTCTTTCTGCCGTCCTTTTCGGTCTGAACGGATTGGGGATACTTTTCGTAAAACCACTGAGGAGGGCAGTTAGTGGGTGTGCAGAGGACTATCTTCATCCCACGCTTTGTGAGGATATCGATGATCTCGTCCAGCCACTCAAAAGCAAACTCGCCATCCTTCGGCTCCAGTCTGCACCACGCAAACTCCGCAAGACGCACTATCTCTACACCTGCTTGTTGCATGAGATCTGCGTCCTTTTCCCAAAGTGAGCTATCCCATGCTTCGGGGTAATAATCAACACCAATTCTCATAATATGCTCCTTGTGTTTTTTGAAACTGAATGAGGTTTATGCTCAATAACATGATAACATTATTGGGGTCGTTTTTCAATTGTAAATTATGAAAAAATATTGATTTTTGAATAAATGCTTGAGCTGCAAGAGGTCGTCATCGATTTTACAAATTTAAGATGAACCGTTTGAAAATAGAAAATGCCCGTAAGCATTTCGTACCTGTGACGAATTGCCTACGGGCTAATTTGCTTAAGTGCTTACGACTATGATCGTTACATGCGATTATGTGTGCATGATATTCAAATTAGTATCATTATTTCACCTTTTTATCTGTTTCACCACTTCTCGATAACAGAAGACAGCTTCTTATCAATATCGATACGTGTAGTCTTGCACTCTTTCGGATACTTCTTTCCTGCGCTGAAAGCATATCGCACAAGCATACCAACCAGCAGGGGATTTATCATACTCTGCGGAAAAGCGAAGTGTGTTCCGTGCTCGTAAATAAGCGTTTCATATTCGCACTCGTGAGGGAGAGAATCAAGCCTTTCGGTCATTCTGCGAATATAGCGGCAGGTGTCCCATAGCACATCATCCTCCGCACCGATAAACACTACCTTGCCCTTAATGTTTTCCACCTTTATCTTTTCTTCCTCCTGCAGGGGATGGCGGTGTTCTGACTCGTCAAACAGCTTACGGGAAGCGATGATGTCACCGCCCTCTTTGGACTCCTTTTCTATCATCTGCCAGTATTCTGGATGACGGTAGGCATAAGGTAAAAACGGGAGCGATTCTCCACGGTAGGATACACTGGATTCGAGATCACCGGGGCGTTCACGTGCGCCGTCGAGACCGTCACGATAAAAGCCCTCCATGATGAAATCCGATGGACTTATCGCCACAGTAAGCGTGATGTCAGGCAGATACGAAGCCGCAACCAGCGAAAGCATTCCTGTTGTGGAAGCGCCTGCAATACCGATCTTTGCGTTGCCCTGCGATCTCAGATATACAATAGCTTTTTCAAACCGCTCCAGCGGATAGTTATGATGAGCATAGTCGTTTTTTGCAGGAGACATAGTCATAACATTACAACCCTTTTTCAGCAGCCATTTTGCACCTGCCTTTGCCATAAAGTCATCGATATTATCGCCTAGCATAAGTATAACGGCTTTGTTGCTGTATTGGCTGCACTTGAAATATGCTCCGTAGAAGCCATCTTTCTCTACGCTGAAATATGTTTTTTTCATTTTGTTTCCTCCTTAGCAGTTCGGACTATGCATATCAGTTAGTTGCCTCTAACTTGAATTATATATCATTATTTCTGATTTGTCAAGAGAATTTTTCTGTGCATAAAATTTGTTCTGTCCACTTGACAAACGGAAAAAAATGTGGTAAGATAACACTGTTACGTAACAGCGTTATGGAGGTGAGCGTATGACGCAGGATAAGGAGACCCGTGAGCTGCTTTTAGAAAGTGCAAAGGCGGAGTTCATGGAAAAGGGCTATAACAAAGCGTCGCTGCGCTCTATCTGCTCAAATGCCGGAGTTACGACAGGTGCACTGTATTTCTTCTTCAAGGACAAGGCGGATCTGTACAGAGCGATAGTCGGGAAGCCTGTTGACGAGCTTTTTGAGATATTGCAGGCTCATTTCGACGAGGATGATGAGATAGTTGCAAGCTCCGATTTTGACGGAGATTTCGACGACCATAGCGAGATAGCACAGGTGCTTATCCATCACATTTACAGCAATTACGATGCCGCGATACTCCTGCTCACAAAGTCGCAGGGCTCGGAATACGAGGATATCGTTGACCGAATCGTTGACCTGACCGAGAGCAAGAGCGTTGAGGCTATGGAAAAGCTCGCCGCTCGCAACGGCAAAAAGAAAAGTGTGAACAGATATATGCTGCATCTTGTGATACATCTTGTGGTAGATTCCTTCGTGCATCTTGTCACTCACGAGCCTGACGAGAAAAAGGCTCTCGCAAATATAAGAAAAGTATTCAAAATGACTATGCACAACTGGAAAGATACTGTACTGGATTAAAAATAAGCCGCACATCTGCGGTTTATTTTTAGTAACATAACATAACGCTGTTATGTTATGTTGAATAGCGCACTCAAGCCGAAAGGCTTTATATATTTACCTGCAACATAACAATGTTATGTTAAGTAAACTTTTGAGGAGGACAATATGTATTTAGAGGTCAGAGATGTAAAGAAAAGCTACGGAAATGACTCCAGCTTTATTCAGGTGCTTAAGGGTGTGAATACGGGGCTTGAAAAGGGGCAGATGTGCGTAATCCAGGGAACGAGCGGCAGCGGCAAATCTACTCTGCTGAACTGCATAGGCGGTCTTGACGAGATGGACAGCGGCTCGGTAAAGGTGGACGGAAAGGAGATATTCGGGCTGAAGTCGGACGCTCTTTCCGACTACCGCCGTGACAATCTCGGGTTTATATTTCAGTTCTATAACCTTGTTCCAAACCTTACGGTGCGTGAGAATATCATGGTCTGCGAGTACCTTGCAGAGAAACCGCTTGATGTTGACGAGCTGCTTGATACTCTTGGACTTACCGAACATCAGAACAAATTTCCCTCGCAGCTTTCGGGCGGTCAGCAGCAGAGATGCGCCATCGCAAGGGCGCTGGTGAAAAATCCGAAGCTGTTGCTCTGCGATGAGCCGACAGGCGCACTTGACAGCAAGACCTCCCGTGACATACTCGTGTTGTTGGAGAAGATAAACGAAAAATACGGCACGACCATGCTTATCGTTACTCATAACAACTCTATCAAGAACATGGTGCATAAGGTGATATTTCTGAAAGACGGTCTTGTAAAGGACGAATACATCAACGAAACAAGGATACCTGCGGCTGAACTGGAGGATCTGTAATGAACAAGGTGCTTAATAAAAGGATACTCCGTGACCTGAAAGCGAATTTCCCCCGCTATCTTGCACTTCTGCTGATGATAATTGCAGGAATGTTCATTGTTATCGCTGTTGTGGGGGCGGCTGATACAATCATCACAGGCACGAATGAGCTTGCAGAACAAAACAAAGTCGAGGACGGACAGTTCACCGTATTTCTCCCCTTGACCGAAAATCAGGAGCAGACCATAACCGACAGTGGTGTGACGATAGAACGAATGTTCTCTGCTGATATGGATATGGGCGGCTCAACATTGCGGCTTATGAAAGTCCGAGAGGAGATAAACCTCATCCATGTTGACGATGGCAGGCTTCCGACAGATTCGGGCGAGGCTGTAATAGAAAAGCGTTACAGCGAGGAGCATGATATCTCGGTGGGCGACAGCATTTCAGTGGGCGGTGTGAGCCTTACTGTCACAGGTATAGGCTCTGTCCCCGAATATGACAGCCCTATGAATAAGCTTTCCGACACAGCGGTGGAGAGCAGCCTTTTCGGACTTGTATTCGTGACGGCAGAGCAGTACGACAGAATACTTGTGGCGAACTCCATCGTTGAGGAATACTGCTATGCTTATCGACTCAACGGAAAACTCTCTCATAACGAGCTTAAGGAGGTGATAAAGTCCTTTGAGTTCGATTACAATGATGTAGAGGACAAATATTTCCTCGAAATGATCGAGGATACGATCGGCAGAAAAGAGGATATCAAAGAGGACATAGACGACCTGTGCGACGGCGCAAAGGAGCTTTCCGACGGCATTGCTGCTGCAGGGCTCGAGGGCACTGCGCTTCACAACGGCTCTGCGGAATTATCCGAGGGAATGTACGAGCTTAAGACAGAGACCGACAAGCTGCTTGACGAAGTGTTTGAAGTGGATATCGACAACCTGACATCGTTCCTGAAATCAGAAGAAAATCCCCGCATTTTAGCCGCCGCTATCGACCTTGAAATGAACAAGACCGTCGGACTTGCGGCAGGCGTGGTTATAATGATACTGTTCACATACGTTATCTCGGTGTTCGTGATACATCAGATACAGCGTGAGAGCAGCGTTATCGGTGCGCTGTATGCCCTCGGTGTCAAGAAGAAAGACCTGCTGCGCCACTACATAACTCTACCCACGATAATATGCTTTGTGGGAGGTCTTATCGGCTCTGCACTCGGCTTCAGCAGCTTCGGAATAGAGTGGCAGATGGCGGACAGCTACAACTATTTCTCGATACCAGAGCTGACACCGTCTTATCCGCTGTATCTCATAATCTATGCAGTGATAATGCCGCCTGTTATCTCGGTGATAGTGAACTATATCGTAATAAGCCGCAGGCTCTCAAAAACAGCGCTTTCCCTTATCCGCAACGAGCAGAATATCTCTCACCGCAGCAGGATAGACCTCGGTAAGATGGGCTTTATCCGCCGTTTTCAGCTCCGTCAGATGCTGCGTGAGGCAAGAACGGGAATCACCGTAATTTTCGGAATGTTCATATGCCTGCTGATATTCATGCTTGGTATGAACTGCTATGTGCTGTGTAACAACATCAAGGTCGAGAATGCAGAGGACACAAAATTCACCTATATGTACAATCTGAAATATCCCGAAAAGACCGTCCCCGAAAACGGCGAAGCGTGCTATGTGGAGAGCCTTTCAAAGACCAACATGGGATATACCCTTGATGTGAACATCATCGGTATCGACAGCGACAACAAGTATTATTCCGCAGAGCCTGTAAAGGGCAGGAGCAGTATTATTGCAAGCTCCTCCGCCGCACAGAAATACAGCCTTTCCGTCGGAGATAAGCTGATATTAAGCGACACTGCAAACGATATGGACTACGCCTTTACCGTTGATGGAATTGCAGAATACTCCGTTGGATTGTCCGTGTTTATGGATATAGGCAGTATGCGTGAGCTTTTCGGGCAGGACGAGGACTACTACAATATGCTCCTCTCCGATACCGAGCTTGACATAGACAGCGGCAGGGTATATTCCGTCACCACAAAGGCGGATATCGAGCAGTCAGCCTCCGTCTTTATCGAACAGATGACGGGAATGTTCACCATGCTGATAACCATGTCTATAATCATCTTCTGCGTGGTGATGTATCTGATGATGAATGTTATGATAGACCGTGCTTCATTCGGAATTTCACTCGTGAAGATATTCGGCTTCCGCACAAAGGAGATACGCAGTCTTTACCTCAACGGAAATGCGGCGACAGTCGCTGTCGGTGCGGCAATTGCGATCCCTCTATCAAAGCTAATCATGGATGCATTATATCCAAGCTTTATAGCGCAGAATGCCTGCGCATCCGATCTGCATTTTTCGTGGTATATGTATGCGGCTATCTTCGGTGCAATAATGCTTTTCTATCTCCTTGTCAACACCATCCTTGTGGGCAAGCTGAAAAAGATAACTCCCGCAGAGGTGCTGAAAAACAGAGAATGATCGATTTGTGAGAAAAATCAAAAAACCACTTGCAATTTATATCAGAGCGTGATATAATATAATTACAATTTAACAGACGGGAGCTTGTGTTACAGGCTGAGAGGGAGATAGGATCTCCGACCGATAACCTGATTTGGATAATGCCAACGTAGGGATGACTGTGACAGCGCTGACGCTGACACGTCAGTGCAATGATAATATTATTGCATAATTGGAGCTATCGAGATCGGTAGCTCCTTTTTTGTTTTCGTCTGTTAAAAATTAATTAATGGAGGAAAGCTATGTACAAAACGCAAATGGAAGCAGCGAGAAAGGGCATCGTTACAAAGGAGATGGAGGTTGTTGCGAAAAAGGAATACCGTACAGCCGAGGAGATACGGGAGCTTGTTGCAAAGGGACAGGTCGCTATCTGCGCAAACAGGCTCCATAAGTGTATCGAGCCAAATGGTGTAGGCTCAATGCTGCGCTCGAAGATCAACGTAAATCTCGGTGTGTCGAGGGATTGCAAGGACTACGACATCGAGATGGAAAAGGTGATGGCGGCGGTAGACATGGGGGCGGAGGCAATTATGGACTTGTCGTCCCATGGCAACACCCAGCCGTTCAGACAAAAGCTTGTTAGGGAGTGCCCTGCAATGATAGGCACTGTTCCCGTTTATGACAGTGTTATCCACTATCAGCGTGACCTTGCAACGCTGACTGCAAAGGATTTTATTGACGTTATAAGGCTCCATGCAGAGGATGGCGTGGACTTTGTAACACTCCACTGCGGAATTACACGAAAGACAATTGAGCAGATAAAGCTGCACAAGCGCAGGATGAACATTGTATCCCGTGGCGGCTCGCTTGTGTTTGCATGGATGAGTATGACGGGCAACGAAAATCCGTTCTACGAATATTTTGACGAGATACTGGACATCTGTCGTGAGTACGATGTGACTATCTCCCTCGGAGATGCCTGTCGTCCGGGGTGTCTAGCCGATGCAAGTGATGTTTGTCAGATAGAGGAGCTTGTTCGCCTCGGCGAGCTGACAAAAAGGGCATGGGCAAAGGATGTGCAGGTGATGATAGAGGGGCCTGGACACATGCCTCTTGATCAGATAGCCGCAAATATGAAGATACAGCAGACGATATGTATGGGTGCGCCGTTCTATGTTCTTGGTCCGCTGGTTACTGATATTGCTCCGGGTTATGACCATATCACCTCTGCAATAGGTGGTGCTGTTGCGGCGATGAACGGTGCGGCATTTCTTTGCTATGTGACCCCTGCGGAGCATCTCGCTCTCCCGAATGTGGAGGATGTAAAGCAGGGTATTATCGCATCTAAAATAGCCGCTCACGCCGCTGACATTGCAAAGCATATTCCCCACGCAATGGATATTGACAACGAGATGGCTGACGCACGCAGGACATTTGACTGGGACAAGCAGTGGGAGTGCTCCATCGACCCTGAAACCGCAAAGAAGATACGTGACGACAGAAAGCCTGAGATAGAGGAGAGCTGTTCGATGTGCGGCAAATTCTGCGCCGTAAGAAGCATGAACAAGGCGCTTGAGGGCGAGTATATCGACATTTTGTGAGGTGTATGATGGTTAAGATAAACGGAAAAAGCATTGAAAATATCGATGGTAAGACAGTTGCTGAATATTTGTCATTAAGCGGCTACGACACAAAGCGTGTTGCGGTGGAGCTTAACGGAGATATACTGCCTAAAGCACAGTACGACAGCACCGTGTTCCGTGACGGCGACAGCGTTGAGGTCGTGAGCTTTGTAGGGGGCGGCTGATATGACGGAAAGTGAATGGCTAAAAGCTTTAGAACAGCGGCATGGCGCAGAGTTGCAGAGAAGATTTTCAGCGGCTTATGTGGCGGTCTGCGGTCTGGGAGGGCTAGGCTCGAACGTGGTGATTGCCCTTGCAAGAGCAGGTGTTGGCAAGCTTCACCTCATCGATTTTGATAGGGTAGACATCTCAAATCTGCATCGTCAGCAGTACGGAGTTTCACAGCTCGGAATGTGCAAGACAGAAGCTATGAAGCAGACATTATCAGAGATCAACCCCTACTGCGAGGTGGTGACAGACACAGTGCGGCTGAACGAGGAAAACCTCTCGCTTATTGCAGATTGCGATATCGTCTGCGAATGCTTCGACAATGCGGAGTGCAAGGCGATGCTCGTGAACGGAGTTTCGGAGCATTATCCCGCTAAGTACATAGTTGCGGCTTCGGGAATGTCGGGACTTTACACAGGCAACTCAATACAGGCGAAAAGGCTCGGCAGACGGCTGTATATCTGCGGCGACGGAATGAGCGATGTAGCTGATGATGGCACGCTTTTTGCTCCTCGTGTAATGCTTTGCGCCGCACATCAGGCAAACACAGTTCTGCGAATCATCGCAGGAGAATTTGAAGTATAAGGAGAACAGAAATGAATAATGATAAGTTGATTTTAGGCGGACACGAATTTAACTCACGATTTATCCTCGGTTCGGGAAAGTATTCCCTTAATCTCATCGAAGCGGCGGTGCGTGACGCAGGTGCGGAGATAATAACCCTTGCGGTGCGCCGTGCAAACACAAAGGAGCAGGAAAATATTCTCGATTACATACCAGAGGGAGTGACGCTACTGCCGAATACCTCAGGGGCAAGAACAGCGGAGGAGGCTGTTCGCATTGCAAGGCTCGCACGGGAGATAGGCTGTGGCGACTTTGTGAAGATAGAGATCATGAAGGACAGCAAATATCTGCTCCCCGACAATAACGAAACTATCAAGGCTACCGAGATACTCGCAAAAGAGGGATTTGTTGTGCTTCCGTATATGTACCCCGACCTGTATGCGGCAAGAGATCTTGTCAATGCAGGTGCGGCGGCAGTTATGCCGCTTGCCGCTCCCATCGGCTCCAACAAGGGACTTGCTACAAGGGAGTTCATTCAGATACTTGTTGACGAGATAGACCTGCCAGTCATCGTTGACGCAGGTATCGGCAGACCTTCACAGGCTTGCGAGGCTATGGAGATGGGGGCAGCGGCAATCATGGCGAATACCGCTCTCGCAACAGCAGGTGACCTGCCTATGATGGCGGCGGCATTTAAGAACGCCGTTGAGGCAGGAAGAAAAGCGTATCTCTCAGGACTTGGTCGAGTGCTTACAAGAGGTGCTTCCGCCTCCGACCCGCTGACAGGATTTCTCCACGATTGAGGTGCATTATGGATAACAGATTTTTTGTTGACGGAGAGCATCTTTCGCCCTCGGCACTTGAAAAGAAGCACCGCCTTGAAACCGACCCCACAAGCCGCACCGACCACATGGAGTACATGGACGGAATGGAGCGCATAAGCTCCGACATTATGGGCAAGGTGCTGTCGGAAATGAACAGCTACGATTATTCTCGCTACACCGCAAAGGACGTAAGGTTGGCACTTGAGCATGAGACCTGCACCATCGAGGACTTCAAGGCACTTTTATCTCCTGCGGCAGAGCCGTTTTTGGAGCAGATGGCACAGCGTGCAAGGCTTGAAACATCTAAGCATTTCGGCAATACGGTGTATATGTTCACACCGCTGTATATTGCGAATTACTGCGAGAATTACTGCGTCTATTGCGGCTTTAATTGCTATAACAACATCAACCGAATGAAGCTGAATATGGAGCAGATTGAGCGTGAGATGAAGATAATCTCCGACAGCGGAATGGAGGAGATACTCATTCTCACGGGTGAAAGCAGGGCGCATAGCGATATCAATTACATCGGTGAAGCCTGCAAGCTTGCCCGAAAATATTTCCGTATGGTCGGACTTGAGATTTACCCCGTAAACACCGAGGAGTACAGATATCTCCACGAATGTGGTGCGGATTATGTTACGGTATTTCAGGAGACTTACGACAGCGATCGCTATTCGGAATTGCATCTTCTCGGTCACAAGCGTGTGTATCCTTACCGCTTCGAGGCACAGGAGCGTGCGCTTATGGGCGGCATGAGGGGAGTTGCATTCTCGGCGCTTCTGGGACTTTCCGATTTCAGAAAGGACGCTCTTGCAAGCGCATTACACGTCTACTATCTGCAAAGGAAGTATCCTCATGCGGAGATGTCGCTGTCCTGCCCCAGACTTCGTCCCATCATCAACAACGACAGGATAGATCCCCTTGATGTTCATGAAACTCAGCTTTGTCAGATACTTTGCGCCTATCGCATATTCCTGCCCTTTGTGGGAATTACGGTGTCCTCAAGGGAGAGCGAGAGCTTCCGCAACGGTATCGTGAAGATAGCCGCAACAAAGGTATCCGCAGGAGTTTCCACAGGCATCGGCGACCACGAGAGTAAATACAACGGCACTGATGCCGATGAGGCGGCAGGCGACGAGCAATTTGAGATAAACGATGCCCGTTCACTTGATGTTATGTACAGGGACATCGCCGCAGAGGGCTTACAGCCTGTACTGAATGACTATATCTATATGTGAGGTGCGCATGAAAAAGCTTGATACAACGATGTATTTTATAACGGATAGCACGAATTATAGTGAGGAAGAATTTCTTCGCCGTGTGGAGGAAGCCTGCAAGGGCGGTGTAACGCTAATTCAGCTTCGTGAAAAAGATCGCACAACAAGGGAGTATCTCGCCCTTGCTGAAAAGGTACACGAGATAACACTGCGGTATGATATTCCGCTCATCATTGACGACAGAGTAGATATTGCTCTTGCGGTTGGTGCAGAGGGAGTTCATGTAGGGCAGTCGGATATGCCTGTTTCAGTTGCTCGCAGACTTATGGGCGACAAGATAGTCGGGGCGACTGCAAAGACCGTTCCGCAGGCGGCCGAAGCCTATGAGCAGGGTGCGGACTATCTCGGGGTAGGTGCTATCTATCCGACTACAACAAAGGTCAAGACCGTGCTGACAAGCGTTGACACGCTTAAAGAGATAATCAAAGCAGTGCCGATAAGAGTCAATGCCATCGGCGGTCTGAATAAGGACAATATCCATATCCTCAAAGACAGCGGAATTGACGGTATCTGCGCTGTTTCAGCAATAATGAAGGCTGATGATCCGAGAACTGCCGCCGAGGAATTAAAGGAGGCTTTTAATGAGTTGCAGAACGATTAAAACTGCTCTCACCATCGCTGGGAGCGACTGTAGCGGCGGAGCAGGTATTCAGGCAGACCTTAAAACGATGCTTGCAAACGGCGTTTACGGAATGAGCGTGATAACCGCCCTCACTGCGCAGAATACGATGGGAGTGACGGCAATTTCGGCGGTAAGTCCCGAATTTCTCGCACAGCAGATAGACGCAGTGTTTACCGATATTTTTCCCGATGCGGTGAAGATAGGCATGACAGCAAATGTGCATCTTATTGAGGGAATAGCAGAGCGGCTCAGCTTTTACAAGGCGAGGAATGTCGTTGTTGACCCTGTTATGGTCGCAACGAGCGGAGCAAGGCTCATATCCGAGGACGCTGTTGAGATGCTTAAAAGCAAGCTTCTACCGATGGCTGATATAGTAACACCGAACATTCCCGAATCCGAGGTGCTGTCGGGAATGAGGATATCTGACAAAGCAGACATGGAGCAGGCGGCAAGGCTCATCGCTGACAGCTATGGCTGTGCGGTGCTTCTAAAAGGAGGTCACAGTATAAATGACGCTAACGACCTGCTTTGTGAAAACGGCGAAATGACATGGTTTAGTGGCAGGCGCATCGACAATCCCAATACTCACGGAACGGGCTGTACGCTGTCCTCTGCGATAGCGTCAAACCTAGCAAAAGGGCATGACATCGTGACTTCCGTTATGCTTGCAAAGGAGTATATCTCGGGTGCGCTTTCGGCTATGCTTGACCTCGGCAAGGGCAGCGGGCCGCTTCATCATGGCTTTGCTTGGGCATTGAAACATAACGTCAGAGAATAACAAGAAGATATCGTAGCTGATTGCTGGCCTGAACCACTTTGCACTGTCGGTACAAAGTGGTTCAGCCCAGTGGAGTGTATGGGGAATAAAAACCTTTAAATTAAAAAGCCTTGAAACAGGTGCCCACTCCTCTGATGTATAAAGGGTCAATTATCGGGATTGTTTTCGCTCGCTTGTATTATCTGTTTTGCAATAATACCTGCATACTCCATAATTTCCTGTGTGAACTTCTCGTCGTGATCATATTTCCTGATGAGATAAGGGTATTCACAAGCGATACGCTTGATATCTCTCTTTGCATCACGATTGAGTTCGTACATTTCAAATTCTTTCTTACCTTCATCAGTGCCGAACCAGTCACTTAAAGACTTGATCTTGATATAGGTTGTATTCATCATATCGTAAAGATCCTTGATGTCTTTCTGATAATCTCTGCCAGGAATACCCAAACGCTTATCCAGCATACTTTCATCCCAGTATTCGAAAGGCTTGTTGATATCAGCCTTTTCTTCATCTAGGGCTTTCACAAGCATTTTACGAAGAGGAGCTGATGCCAGCATTCCTACAAGCAATTCTGCAGAGAATTGTGCAAAGAATGTAACTGACATGTAAGAGAAAGTGATACCTTTTTTGAATACATCAGCATAACAGGTATCATATCCTGCCATATCTGCATCATCGAACTCAAACATATTTTCGAACAAAATGTTGAACTGTTCTTTTGCGTTTTCTGTTGTTGGGTTTAATCTCATAATAATTCTCCTTATCACAGATGTTTATAGTTATCGGTTCAGGCATCAGCCTGTCCTTATGATCTATTATACACCCTGGCTTTTCGTTTTCGCAAAAACTGCGAATAGGCAACTTCCTCAACCAATAAAAAAGGGGCTGCATACGCAGTCCCTTTTTGTTTGGCAAAGATTACGGGATCGATACAATAACGGGCATAAGAACTGTTATTCATTTGTATGTGTCGCTTCTGATTTGTGTAGGTGTGAGGTCATAATATTCACGTAGCTTTCTGCTCATGTCGTTTGCACAACAGAAGCCCGTCACAGCTGCGATCTCTGTGAATTTCATTGCAGTGTGCCGTATCAGATCATAGGCTCGTGTGCAGCGAATATGTGACAGGTACTCCCTCGGCGACATGCCTGTTTCAGTTTTGAAGGCATGGGACAGATAGCCCTCGCTTATGAAATTAGCCTTTGCTATTTCGCTGATCTTTATGTTTTCGGCGTAATTCTCCTCGATATAGCTGCGGACTTTTTCGGTCAGCTTTTTGCCAGTGCTTTCTCTGCCGTGCTCATGTTGTGGCTTTGCCTGTTCGTGCAGTAGCGAAAGAAGCTCCAGCGCAGCACTTAGCTCACCGTAAATGCTTGCACCTTTTTCAAAAATATCTGTCATGCGCTCAAAGCAACGCTTTATCTGCGGAACATCACGAAGGATAATTATGCCGTCCTTGCTTATATCGGTAAGCATTGCGAAAAGATCTGGACGTACTAATTGCTTTCGTAGTTCCCACGGGTTTATCATTGCAATATATCGGTGATAATCAATATCGGCAGGCACTTTGGTGATATGATGCTGTCGGCTTTTAATCAGCAGGCAGTCGTTTTTGCATATATGATATACTATATCCTTTACAGTCACGTCAAGCTCACCTTCAACTATATACATAAGTTCACACGAGGTGTGTGCATGACTTACACCGAAAAGCGGATTATCATAGTATTTTGAATGCTCAATTATCGCCATATTTATCACCCCGATATCAGTGTAACATATTTCCGTTAAAGATTCAATACTTTTACAGCAGATTTTCTATATAAATCAGCAGATTGTATAATGAGCATCCTCGGATATTGTATTAAAATATAAGCAAAAGCGCATATCTGATATCTGTCAGATACAGCAGAAATTTTATTATATACTGGAGGAACGCTATGAAAAGAAAGATCATGAGCTGCATCATCAGTGCAGCCATTATCACATCGATCAGTGGCTGCACTGGCACTCCACCGACTGATACTGAACAGCAGTTCACATCGGAAAGCACATCCGCTTATACTACATCAGCTACAATATCATCCGCACAGCCTGTTGATGATACTCCAGCGATCACTCCTGAGGACGTTTTGCTTGACGGGCAGGTGCGTGTATCGCCGCTCAACGCTTCCACAACAAATGGCGGCTGCTTCGAGGGATGGGGAACAAGTCTTTGCTGGTGGGCGAATAGGATAGGATACTCCGACAGTCTGTCTCAGCAGGCGGCAGACTTGTTCTACGGCGACGAAGGACTTGACCTCAACATAATGCGATACAATATTGGCGGCGGTGACGATCCTGCACATAAGCATATTACTCGTACAGATTCCGCTGTTCCCGGCTGGCTGGTACTAGATGAGGCAACAGGGGAGAGTGCTTATGATTACACCGCTGATGCAAATCAACTCAATGTTTTGAGGCGTTGTGCTGAGGCCTCGGGAGATGAAGCTTGGGTGGAAGTGTTCAGCAATTCGCCGCCATATTTTATGACAGTAAGCGGCTGTTCCTCGGGAAATACCAATGCCTCTGTCAACAATATCAAGGACGAATGCTACGATGATGTGGGTGAATACCTCGCACATGTTTCTGCTTATATCAACAATGAGCTTGGCATCGAGGTAGACAGCATCTCCCCGATGAACGAGGCAAATACCAATCACTGGGGGGCTTTCAGCAACAAGCAGGAGGGCTGCCACGTTGATGCGGGAGAGTCACAGTCAACGCTTATCATCGAGACCGCCAATGCTATGGAACGCTACGGTCTGGGCGATGTTCTTGTCATCGCAAGCGACGAGACTGCACCCGATAAGCAGGTCGAGGAATACAAGACCTTCTCTACTGAGGCTCTTGAAAAGATCGACCGTATCAGCACGCATACCTATGGCACAAATGGTATCGATGAGCTTGGTGCACTGGCAAAAAAGGAGGGCTTTAACCTTTGGATGAGCGAGGTGGATGGCAGCGGTACATCAGGTGAGGAAGCAGGTGAAATGGGATCTGCGATCTGGCTTGCCCAGAAGATCATTTACGATATAAACAAGCTTTCTCCTTCTGCATGGGTAATGTGGCAAGTAATAGACAATCATATATGCGCTGAAGGCTACAACGGCAACAAGGACACGGGAATGCCTGACATAACAGGCGGCTTCTGGGGTACTGCGGTAGCCGACCACGATAATGATACGATCATACTTACTCAGAAATATTACGGCTTTGGTCAGTTTACACGCTATATCCGCCCCGGTGCAACTATTATCCACTGCAATGACAACACTCTTGCAGCTTATGACAAGGATAAGGGAGAGCTTGTTATCGTTGCGGTTAATCCCTCCTCAGAAAACAAGACATACGATTTTGATTTGTCGCAGTTTACATCATTCGGCAATATAGTTGATGTAACACGTACCAGCGGCGACTCCGCAAGTGGTGAGCACTGGGCGCAGCTTGACAGCATCAAGGCACATTCCGATGGTTTTGTTGCGGATCTTAAAGGCAACTCCATCACTACCTTTGTGCTGAGCGCAGTGGAGATGGGCGATGTAAGCGTCAGCGAGATCTCTCTTGAGAATGCATCTGTTGAAGCTCCTGCGGCTGTTGATGGTGGTTCAGCTGAAAATGTTATCGATGGTGACATGGTGACATATTACGACGGTGATGTTGACAGTTATATCATGATCGACCTCGGTGCTGACACTGAATTCGATATCATCGGATATGCTCCCGCAGGGGGACAGGAAAGCCGTATGCAGAAATGCCGTTTCTATGGATCGGCAGACGGCGAGAACTGGGAGCAGCTCACAATACTGAGAGCCGATCCGCTCAGTGGCGTGATAAACGAGCTTATTCTCCCCGAAACGGTAAACTATCGTTATCTGAAATTCGATTATCCCAAGAGCACGGATAAAAAGAAATTCAGCTGCTGCATCGCTGAAATTGCACTGTATACGATCGACTGATATAAAAATGCCCATAGGTATGACCTGTGGGCAATGCTCTTATAAAACTAAAATACCGTGATTGAATTATATCGATCACGGTATCAGTATTGGCAAAGATTGCAGTGAGCTATAAAGATCAGCGTTTGCCAACAGTCGTTCCGTTTACCAGATCAGCGAGGGTAACACTGTTGAAATATTCATTGGTCAGGCGGTGGAACTCGCTCCACATGGAAAGCGTTTTGCAGGAAGCTCTTTTCTCACACGGCTCCGCTTGACATCCAAGACAAGCAACAGGCGCAAGATCACCCTCAGTGAGTCTGAGTATTTCTCCAACTGTACATTTTTCGGGGGAGCGGCTCAGCCTATAGCCACCGCCTTTACCCTGAACACCTTCCACAAGTCCGTTTTTTACCAGAACGGGAAGTATCCGCTCAAGATACTTCAAGGAGATCTCTTGACGCTGTGCGACCTCTTTCATGGGAATATAACCCTCTGTCACATGTTCAGCCAAGTCTATCATAACACGGAGCGCATATCGCCCTCTTGTTGAGATCATCACAGTCAACACCTCCCGTTTATTGTACCAAAAAGCCGCAGAAAAGTCAATCACTCGGAGAAAAGCTGGGTGGATAGATATCTGTCGCCTGTATCGGGGAGCAGAACTACGATGTTCTTTCCTGCGTTTTCGGGACGCTTTGCAAGCTGAATTGCCGCCCATGCCGCCGCACCCGAGGATATGCCGACAAGCACACCCTCAGCTTTTCCGATAAGTCTGCCTGTTGCAAAAGCATCCTCATTAGTGACGGTGATTATCTCATCGTATATCTTTGTATTGAGCACATCGGGCACGAAGCCTGCGCCTATGCCCTGTATCTTATGTGCACCTGCAACGCCTGTGGAAAGCACTGGGGAACTTGCAGGCTCAACGGCAACTATCCTCACATCGGGATTTTTGGACTTCAGATATTCGCCAACACCTGTTACAGTGCCGCCAGTGCCGACTCCTGCCACAAAGATATCCACCTTGCCGTCGGTGTCCTCCCAAATCTCAGGGCCTGTTGTTTCTATGTGAGCCTTTGGATTTGCATGATTCGTAAACTGCGACGGGATAAAGCTGTTCGGAATCTCCTTTGCAAGCTCCTCAGCCTTTGCTATTGCGCCCTTCATGCCCTTTGCGCCCTCAGTGAGGACAAGCTCTGCACCATAAGCTTTCATGAGCTGTCTGCGCTCGACAGACATGGTCTCGGGCATTACTATGATTATGCGATACCCTCTCGCCGCCGCAACGGAAGCAAGACCAATACCTGTGTTGCCCGAGGTAGGCTCGATGATGACTGAGTGAGGTTTTAGCTTTCCGCTTTTCTCCGCATCGTCTATCATTGCCTTTGCTATCCTGTCCTTTACAGAGCCTGCGGGATTGAAATATTCAAGCTTTGCGAGTATCTTTGCGTCAAGGCCCTGCTCCTTTTCGATATGTGTGAGTTCAAGAAGCGGCGTTCTGCCGATAAGCTGATCTGTTGATGTGTAGATATTTGACATGGTAATTACTCCTTTACTGCCGCAAAACCGTTTTCAAGGTCTGCGATGATATCATCAATATGCTCTGTTCCGATGGAAAGATGGATAAGATACGGAGTGCCGAATATATTGTCAACGATAAGAGGCAGTCCGTGCTTGTGCGCAAGTTTTGCAAGAGCGTCGATGTCGGGAATGTCGCTGTTCGGGTTGCCGAGGGTTTCAATGTAGCTGGCTCTTGTGTCCGACATGGAGCTGTAATGTTTCAAATCTGTAAGACATAATATTATTTCCTTTCGTTCTATAAATAATGTGTTTGTTCAAAAAAAGATGCGGCTGCATAGCCAACCATATTTTGCTAGCACATTCGTCCGAAACGGAAATTCGCTCTTACAAGCTTTTCAAATACAAATGTCATTGTTTTCACCTGTCTTTTACTCCTGCCTTGTTAGTAGGTTGATTGAATTATATCACCAATTACCTACTTTGTTAATAGGTGATTTGCAAAATTGTGCAGAAATAACAAGATCCACATGACACAGTTCCCGTGGACAACAATCTTTATAAACAAAAATACCGTAGCTGATTGTATCAACTACGGTATCAGTAAGGATCCTTTGTCGTTATCCTCCCATCGATCGGACAGTTTTTCATAGTCGCTGATATCATCACACAGTGTTTTAAGATTATAGTCTAGACTTGCTTGTCTGCTGTGTTTCAGGTCATATATAGTGGTCTCATCATCTTTGTCGATGCCTGCATAAAAGCACATCTTGATATCCTTGCAATAGCGTTGCAAATAATTAATGTATATTGTGGTAAAATATTTGGAACGATGTTAGTCGTTATATGTGTCAGTATAGTACTCAATGTTCAGCCACAGTCTGCTTATATTCTTGTCCTAGGTTGATTCGCCGTCGCAGTCGGGAGAAAACAGCTGCCAGTCCTTGTTTTTATATAACTCGGTGATGAAGCTGCGGTATGCTTCCTGTTTGTGAGTTTATTATATCACGGGTCAACGATATTTTTAGGTTTAATTAAATGTTTTCCCGCTTTATTGCAGAAAAGGTTTTTTTGATGCGAGGTTTATTAAAGAGTAAAATTAAACTTTGACAAATCCGAGCAGCTGTGTTATAATTTCATAGCAAGGTGAAATGTAGATATATACTAATGGGTATGGATGCGTTTATGACGGAGTTTACTGCGTTGCCGTACGTTGGTATCATGATTCACTACGTATATAGCGAGCGCAGATCATGAGTCAGGGCAGGTATAGGCTGTTACCATGATGGCCTTAGTGTTATGAAACAGAAAGGAGAGCGCAAATATGAAGATAAGAACAGATTTTGTCACAAACTCATCCTCTGCAAGCTACGTTTTCGGCACTGCGGAAGATACTGATATGACATTACAGAGTGTGTATGAGCTTGTGCGAAGCGTTTATCTTGAAATGATAGCTTTGGTAAGAGATATGGCGGCGCAGAAAGAAAAATGCGAACAACTTGGCATAAGCATCACCATAAACGACAAATATGATTTCCAGATCGATGAAAGCGACCTTTATTATACATTGTCTTGCAAACTGGGGAAAGAGAATATGTTCGGAGAGGATGCGGATTGCATACTTGATGATATTCCTCATAAACTGGACTGGCTGGAATGTGAGACCTATGAGGCGTTTGAAAAATGGTGCTGTCAGCATGGCTGGCCGTTCACCTTGTTGGATTTTACGGATGATAAATTCACGGGAAGTGTGTACGCATTGATCGAAGCTATCGATTGGTATGATATAGATATAGATTATTACTATCTGGGAAATCGTCTGGCAGACGGTAACTGTAAAAAATGTCATGAGGCCTGTATACTATGCGCTGGAAATGAAAAAGAGGATCGCCCGAAATGCCTTGAGATGAAAAAGAAAATTGAGGACGGAACAGCCGAAAATCAGCTACTTATGAGGTTCGGCAGAATAATCCTTTTAGCAGATCATGAATTACAGCTTCCGTTTTATGTGCATAAAAAGCTGAGTCAAATGGTAAAATACGGCTGCAATCATATGGGGTAATCATTCTCATTTTGATAAAAGCATGAGCGGACTGTATCTTGATGATAACTGTACTCCTGAAGTAGTGGTAGTTGCAGTATATGATAAAGCACCCTGATAAACGAAAATGCGCCGTATCCAAAAGGTACGGCGCTGATGTTATTCTTCGTTTTGTTCGGGTGGTGCTTCGGGAATTTCGTTGGTGAGGATGTACAGTGTGTTTACAAGTGAGCGAAGCTGCTTTTCTATCGTCAGCATTGAATTTTTTATCTCCTCGATCTTACTGTCAAGTAAAGCACGCTGATCATCTATGGTGAATTCAGGCAGCAGCATCTTATTAAGCTGTTTGATAGATATCCACTTCATATTTCCGTTGGTAGATGAGGATGCGTTTCTCAGCATCATCATGCCCTCTCTGCTCTTGAGCCAGAAGCATAAGCAAACGGGTGATATCTTTTCCTCGTCGACGGTCACCATGTATATGTTTCCGCTCGCTATTATCTTTTCATCTCCGATATCTCCCACAAGATCTACCTTGTATGGGGTATCGTTCTTCGAGAGAAGTATCATACCCTTTTTTACGCAGAACTGTTCGACGCTTTTGCCAAGAGGTGTAGGATCAAAGTATGGCAGATCATTTATATCAAGCTCAATGCTGAGGCTTTTATCAAGCTCGGCAAGTGTAAGGTATCTGTATCCTGTAGGTACGGCTGAAAGGCATTCAATTATCTGACGCTTTTCAAGCTGGATGCCTCGTGTTATTTTCGGGCAGATCGATCCGAACTTGATACCATGGTCTTTCTTTGCTGCCATAAAATGCTCCTCCGTTATACTTTTTGGAAATCTTGATAGAATGATAGCATAAAATTCAAAAAAAGTCAATAAGAACACATTATGTGTTTGTTACAGTACGATATGCTTTCCGAAATTCTCACACTGCTGAACAGTTTCGTTCTCCTCTTTTACACAGAGGTCACACAGGCGATAATTCAGCTTGCCATAGAGCTAACAAACGATCCATCGCTTGTACAGGGTAAAGATTAAGCTGCTGAATAAGTTGTGCCGACCGATGATATCCATGCAGTGGTATGTCTTTAATATGGTTAGGAAATGGTTGATCGTTCTGATCTAATAGTGTGCTGTATCGAACACAATAATGGTGGTGCTTATAAAACTATAATGTATGCTGAAAAACAAGGTGTGCCGATTATCAATATTTCTAGTAATAAATAGATTATAATGATGTATGGTAAAGGTTGTAGTAATATGGAAAACCTAATACAAGTATCTATCGAAACAGCAAAAGCGAATGGATATACCGCTTGCAAAAGGTGATATTAACATTCAAAACAAATAACAGGTGCGACACGGTGTCGCACCTGTTTTGCTTATGTATCATTCATCAACAAAATCAAAATCGAAATCATCACAATTGCAAAGGCTAGAATAAAAGCACTCGGTTAACATTCGGTTGTCTAGCACATTCTTAATAATATCCATAATTTCATCTAGGCATTCTCGGTCAACACCTGCAACTTTGCTTATTTCAGTATACATTCTTATATGACAATGCCTATAATTTAGCAAATTCCTACACTATGAAATAAAAAAGCTCTTGTAATTACTATAACCACTTAACTTTTTGCTTTAATGTGGTAAAATGAAATTGTTCAACGGAGTGTGAACTGTCAAGAGCCTTTTCACAGATAATTGGAGGTATAGAAAGCATTTGTTAGCAGCAGATCTGCAAGGCGCTTTTATTGCCCCCATATTTGAGAATGAATATGATCTGGAAAT
>JAZPZN010000060.1:0-14749 GCA_045544715.1 Oscillospiraceae bacterium
CCGACGGCGAATCGACAAGGTAATGTTAATTCGCTTATCTTTATTGTTCAATTTTCAAGGAGCTTGTTCGCCGTCTCAAGACAGCTTAAACATTATATCATATTCGGAACGCTTTGTCAAGAGGTCTTTCAAAAAAATTTGAAAGTTTTTTCAACTTCCTGCTCCACTATGATAACCCTTACGGGTGGAGGCGCCACCCAGATTTGAACTGGGGATCAGGGTGTTGCAGACCCTTGCCTTACCACTTGGCTATAGCGCCGAATTTGGAGCGGATTACGAGGCTCGAACTCGCTACCTCCACCTTGGCAAGGTGGCGCTCTACCAGATGAGCTAAATCCGCATTTGGTGCCTCCGGTCGGAATCGAACCAACGACACGAGGATTTTCAGTCCTCTGCTCTACCAACTGAGCTACAGAGGCACAACCGCTAAAAAGCGATTGGCGACCTGGATGGGACTCGAACCCACGACCTCCGCCGTGACAGGGCGGCGTTCTAACCAACTGAACTACCAGGCCATATGGTGGAAGTTACAGGGCTCGAACCTGTGACCCTCTGCTTGTAAGGCAGATGCTCTCCCAGCTGAGCTAAACTTCCACATTTAGCCGTTAAAGATCTCGGTTTTTTCAACCCTCGTTCCTGACGACTATTATATTATACTCTTCTCGACCCATTTTGTCAAGCGTTTTTTTAAATTTTTTTCAAAAAAATCATTCTTTGAGCAGGTTTAACATTTCAGCGGCTGTAAATTCATATTTCTTATTGCAAAAATGACAACAAACCTCTGTATTTTCCTGTTCAGCGGCGAGTTTTTCTATCTCTTCCCTGCCCATACTGATAAGCACTTTCTCAGTTCTCTCTCTCGAGCAGTCGCAATAATACACCGCATCCCACTCGTCAAGCACCTCACCGCCCAGACCTTTAAGGGCATTGAGGGCTACCTCTGCAGGATCCATTCCCTTATCCAGCATCGCTGTAATGCTGTCCATGCTGTTCAAGTTCTTTTCAATGACATCTATCGCACTATCCACCACCGGAGGAACCAGCTGTACCATATAGCCGCCTGCCGCCTTGACAGTAGCATCCTCATTGAAAACTATACCGAGGGCACATACAGTAGGTATCTGCTCGCTTACATTATAATAAGCAGTAATATCCTCAGCCACTCCGCCCGTCACAAGGGGTATCTGACCGACATAAGGCTCCTTCAGCCCCATATCCTTGACTACTGTAAGAAAACCATCGGTGCCAACGCAGCCATTCACATCAAGCGAGCCGTTCTCCTTTGTGGGAAGCAGCACCTGCGCATCGCCTGCGCAGCACTTCACATTTCCCCTGTAATCGGATACCACCATCATCGTGCCGATAGGCCCGCCGCCATTTATACGCAGTGTGAGAGTATCTCCCTCATATTTGAGCATTGCTCCCATTATCGAGCCTGCTGTACACATCCTGCCCATAGCCGCAGTCACGACAGGAGTTGTTTCATGCAGCCTCTGCAGCTCATTGACGATATCAGTCGAGTCGATAGCTGAACATAAAACGCTTCCATCCTCGGAGAGTGCCCTTACAATTCTACCCATAATATTTCTCCATTATTCTTAAATTTGAAATTTCTTTGTGATTTTATCAACACTATATTAATATAGCATACTTTTGATTTATTTGCAAGCCGAAAACACAAAATAGCTTTCATTTGAAAATACCGCCCTCGGCTGACCGAAGGCGGTTGATCGTTACATCTTTCTCGCTGCGAAAAGCAGCTTGTCGCTGTCCTCTACGGGCGGCTCCTTTGTGAGATATTCATAAACAGCCAAAACCTCAAAGCCTGCGGCTTTAAGATATCGCTCCAGCTCTGCCTGTCCCAACGCTATCTCGCTAAAGCTCTCATAGCCCCTGTCGTAGCTGCCGTCATCGTTCTCATAAAACAGGTCAAGCTCGATAGTCACACGCTCATCCTCTTCGGAGTATTCATTCTGCCATACGCAGTAAACTCCCTCCACATCATACACGAATGTGTTGTCTGCGAGGATATTCCTGTGTTTATATATAGTATTGACATCAAACAGGAAAAGCCCGCCCTGCCCGAGATTATCGGCAACGCTACTGAAGCACTCCATTATATCCTCGGGAGTATCGAGATGATTTACACTGTCGAGGGTCGAGATCGCCACATCCGCTGCGCCGTACAGGTCAAGCTCCGTCATGCCCTGACAGATGTACTGTATTCCCTCGTGAGGCTTAGACATAGCAACAGACAGCATCTCCACCGAGGCATCGGCGGCGATGACATCGTAGCCCTTAGCCGCCATGCGCATCGTGAGATTGCCCGTGCCGCAGCCGATATCCAGCAGCAGCCCACGCACTCCCGCATGCTCAGTGATAATGCTGTCGTAGTAGTCAGCGATTTCATCGTAAGGGACATTTTCGGTGAGCAGGTCATATACCGTAGCAAATTCACCGTAGCCTGCCATTACTTTTCGTCTTCCTTCATGCGCTCAAACACGATCTTGTATCCGCCTGCCGCCTGATAATTGAGTGTCTTGTTAACACGGCTGATGGTTGCTGTGCTTGCGCCTGTTTTCTTAACTATCTCGTTGTAAACGCAGTCGTCGGTCAGCAGCTTTGCAACGTGCAGACGCTGAGAGATAGCCTTGAGCTCCTGCGGTGTGCAGATATCCTCGAAGAATGCGTAGCACTCCTCAACGCTCTCCAAAGTAAGGATAGCCTTGAACAGATAATCCATATTTGCATCTTTCATCATAATTTCATCCTCCAATAATTCAGATAGTTGGTGAAAGCTTACCTTTCAATCACACTTTAAATTGTGATATTATTTTACCATAATGCTGTATAAAAGTCAATAGCATATCGAAAATTTTTATTTAATGAATAAAATCATTCTCATACAGCAAAATATCAACATATTATATTAAAGGAGATACAAGCATGGAACTTGCGGTGATCATCGGCGAAAGCAGCACCCCCAGATTATTCAGCGAGGGTATATTCCCCCACTGCGGCATTGTTGCTGCAAAGGAATTCACATCCGTCAGCTGTCCTGCTGCCGTTATAGTGGGAAGGTCTGCGCCGCCCTTCCGCCTCTGCAGTGCAGCTGCACTGATAGTAGATGCAGACCATCCCGAGGACATCTCAGCCCACGGCGGCATCACGGTAGTCACCTGCGGCAGGGGCAGCTGCAACACCGTCAGCATATCCTCACTGACCGAGGAACGTGTCACCCTCTCCCTCAATAGGAGTCTGCAGACCCTAAACGGAATATGCGAGCCACTGGAGCAAAGCTTTCCGCTGATACCCGACATCCCCCTGTACGACTACATGGCGGCATTTGCCGCCTGCATAGTTTCGGGAATAATATCATAGGGGCGGAACACACATCCGCCCCTTGCACTTATTTTCAGCCGACTATTCAGCCGAGTACCGCTCCATTATCCTGATAGCCGTGCGTATTCCGTCAACGGCAGCCGACATAATGCCACCTGCATACCCGGGGCCTTCGCCGCAGGGATAGAGGTTTTCGGCATCGGATGTAAAGCCCTGCTCGGCACGGGGTATCCTTACGGGCGAGCTGCTGCGGCTCTCTATCGCCGTCAGCACGCTGTCGCTGTCCGAAAAGCCCTTTATGCGCCTGTCGAAATACTTCAGTCCCTTTACCATATAGTCACTTACAAAATCGGGAAACAGCTCACGCAGGCTTGCAGGCTCAACACCGGGGAGATAGGTTGGCTCAACCTTGCCGAAGCCCAGCCCCGCACCCCCGTCGGTGAACTGTCGGGTAAGCATGGCAGGTGCCCTGCCGTTTTTGCCGAAGCTGTATGCACGCTCTTCAAGCCTGTTTATGAACTCCACGCCTGCCAGCGGGCTGCTGCCGAAATCCTCGGGAGTGACCGATACCAACACTGCACTGTTGGCATTTAAGCCTGCACGGTCAAAATAGCTCATGCCGTTGGTGACGATAGTGCCACCGCTGCTTGCCGATGCCACCACATATCCCCCTGGGCACATACAAAAGGTGTAAACTCCCCTGTCATTTTCACGATAAGACAGCTGATACTCCGCAGGCGGCAGCGCAGGATGCTCGGCATATCTGCCGTAAAGAGCCCTGTTTATATCAGTCTGCAGATGCTCTATCCTCGCCCCCACCGAAAACGGCTTAGGCTCGATAGTTATACCATTTTTCAGCAGCATCTCGAAGGTGTCGTGCGCCGAGTGCCCCACCGCAAGCACAAGAGCACCGCAGTGCTCCTCACTGCCGTTTACAGTCACCGATGTTATCCTGCCATCGGATGTCGTGATATCCTCCATTTGCGAGAGAAAACGCACCTCGCCGCCATACTCTGTTATCTTATTGCGGAGATTTTTTACAACCACACGCAGCTTATCCGTGCCGATATGGGGCTTAGCCTTTGTGAGTATCTCCTCTGGCGCACCGAACTCGCACAGCTTCTCCAGCACACGGGAGCATAGCGGGTCTCCGATGCGTGTAGTCAGCTTTCCGTCGGAAAACGTTCCTGCACCGCCCTCGCCAAACTGCACATTCGTGCTACGGTCGGGAATTCCAGTCTGCCAGCTGCGCTCAACTGCGCTGATGCGCTCATCCATTGCCGCACCACGCTCCAGCACTATCGGCTTATAACCGAACTCGCACAGCGTCAGTGCGCAGAACATTCCTGCAGGCCCGAAGCCTGCGATGTAGATATCGCCGTCAAGCCTCTCGTTTCCTGTTCTTACGGTCAGCGGCTCATCATCGTAAAGGCGCACGTTTTGCAGCTTGTCGGCGAGCCTACGCTCACGCTTTTTGTCAACTAGCTCCACAAAAACGGAATGTACAAAGCATATATCCCTGCGTGCATCCACCGAGGTCTTGTACAGCCTTGCCGCCTTAACCTCTGTCCTCTTTACACAAAGCAAGGATAACGCCTTGCCAACAGCGTTATCCTTTGCTTCATCAAGTGTAGTTTTTATCTGTGATACAATTAATGCCATTTAATCCTCTTCTGCCTTCAGCTCAGCATTGATCGTTACCTTGTAGCTGCCCGCTACCCAGCACTTGCGATTGTTACCCTTCACACGGATATCAACATCCACATCCTGCGTACCCTCTCTGAGCGATACACCCAACAGATTTGCAGTGATATAGAAATCATTTGCGGTAAAACCACTGATCTCATCAGACGGGCCGATAACCGAGATATTCAGCTCCTTTGTGATAGTGCTGATGCTATAATTATCGGGAATATTCGTGATATTGATGTTGCTGACAGCAAAGTCGAGCTTGCCGTAGTCTGCAATATCCCACACGATGCGGGCATTGTTGTTTCCGCTGAGGTTTTTATATCCCTCGGGGAGGACTATCGGGATGGTAACAGTCTGGTTTATCCTGATATCCGCAATATCGATGGTGCCGATATCCAGCTCACTGAGGAAATCGATGGAATCATCGGGCGCAGCAACGATGATAGACTTAGGCTGTATCTCATAGCCGAGGCTGTCAAGGTTGAAATTGCTGGGATAATTCGTCAGTGTAAACTTCAGAGGAAGCTCTTTCTGCTTGTATACAGGGATATTTACCGAAACCTTTTTGGGTGCAACAGTCAGCTCATCCACTATCCTGCCGCCGCTGGTGCTGTAGATGATAAGCTCGCTCTGGGTCTCGTGCGTCTCGGATATTTCGCCGCTGTAAACAGAGCGTGCCTCGACATAATCGACCCTGGCAAGCAACGATGCAGAGCCTGTCAGCATCACCACATCGGGAGATGCGGTAACAGTATCTGCATAATAGCCCTCGGGCAGGCTGATATTAGGTGCAGTTGCAGTAACAGGAAACTCTCTTGTAACAATCTCATCCACCGTCAGCGTCACCGACATAGGCTCGGTGCTCAGCAGGGTATAATCGGTAGCGGCCTTTGGAGAGATCTTTACAGGCACTGTATAAGTACCTGCCCCCCTTACCGTGCTGAGATCCAGCGACGCACTGAAATCATCATTGATAAGCCCCGAGATATCCGAGCGGTTACCCTCTATCCTGATATCCACGAGCGTTTCATAGTCATCGCTCACTATCTGCAAATTGTTATCATGCATATATTGAGTAAGCTGCACATCGATGACGATATCTTTAATACGTGACTCTATAGTGGGATATATGAGCATAGTCACCCAAAGCCACATAAACGCTGCAACTGCAATAGACGTAATAAGAAGTGATCTATTTTTTTTGAGGTCGCTAAAAATATTTTTTAATAAAGCCATATCATAGTCACCTCTCAATTTTCGGTATTGCCACGCTTTTGCTTTGATCTTTTCTCTTTTTTCTTATTAGCTCTCTCAAGTGGCTCATACAGTTCTTTATTAAGTACCTTTCTCAGCGTTTCGCTGCTCAGATTTCTTGATAGCACACCATTCTTTGCAACAGAGATAGTGCCCGTTTCCTCAGAAACGACAAGCACTATAGCATCAGAAGCATTTTCACTCATGCCCACCGCAGCCCTGTGTCTTGAACCCAGATTGCTGGCAAGATACTGACCCTTGCTGGTGGATGGCAGCATACAGCCTGCTGCATATATCCTGTTTTCCCTAATGATCACAGCGCCGTCATGCAGCGGGGATTTGTTGTAAAACAAGCTTGCAAGCAGCTCACCTGACAGTGCCGCATCGACCACTGTGGCATTATTTACTTTGCTGACGATATCATCCAGCTTTGTATCGCCCTCGATAACTATCAGTGCTCCCGTGCAGGTATTAGAAAGGAATGTGCAGGCATACACGATACTCTCGATAGCATCCATGCAAGACTGCAAAGAGTTGCCCTGATCACGCTGGATTCCAAAGTTGTTAACGACCTTATTATTACCCACTCGCTCAAGCATACCACGCAGCTCAGGCTGAAACACAATAACGATCGCAATAAACGCCACCTGCAAAAAGTTTTCAAGCAGAAAGCTCATTACCTTAAGCTGGAACAAAGTAGCCAGCGCCCATATCAACAAAACGACAATTATTATGCCTTTCAGCAATTGTTCAGCCCTCGTTGACGTTATAAATCTGAGTATCATATAGATGATCGCAGCCATCAAAAATATATCTATAACATCAAATACAGTTATCGACATGAAAGCTCTGCCCACATTCATTGCATTTTCAACAATATCTGTTATACTAGCCAATTCTATATCCCCCTTATTGACTATATCACTCGCCCTAATGCTGTATGTAAAAAAAATTTTGTGATGCTCCCCCAAAAGATGACACCACTGTCATAATAATATTTTAGCACATATTTAAATTATTTCAAGCCCCCGAGATGAAAATAAGCTAACTTTTTTCGACTTTTTCACATTACGCTCACTTCACCTACAGGAAAGCTCTCTTATCAGCATCGGCAAAGCCTGCTCAAAATTGACCCCATAGGCTCTGTGCTGACTATCTGCCGCAGTCAGCCTTACACACTCATGCGTAAATCTTACCGCAAGCTCCAGTGCTTCGCTGTACTCAGCTCCCCTCATCACCGCCGCCAGCAGCACCGAGGCAAATATATCGCCCGTGCCCATGCACACAAGGTCTATATGCGACATAAAGCATCGGCTAAGCTCGCTGCCATCCCAACCGATCGCACCGATATTCCCCTGCTCATTCGCACCCGTGACAAGCGCATATCTTACACCGCACTCCTCATAAAGGGCTTTCAGCATATCCTCGATATCGCACATCGGCATATCGGGACGGTATGTCCTGCCCGTCATCATACACGCCTCAGTGATGTTGGGTGCGATGATGTCAGCCTTTTTGCACAGCTGCAACATTAGGCTTGGATAGTCATCCGACAGCCCTGCGTACATCTTTCCGTTGTCGCCCATCACGGGGTCAACGAAAACAAGAGTATCCTCACCCTTGAAACGGTCGATAAAGCCGCTTATCAGCCCCATCTGCTGTCGGCTGGCGATGTAGCCCGTATATATCGCATCAAAGGTGATGTTCTCCCTTTCAAGCCCATCGCTGATAGGCTCAAGCTGCGCAGTGAGGTCATGGGAATAGTAGCTGTCAAATCCCGTATGGTTTGACAGCACCGCCGTAGGAATTCCGCAGGCCTCTATACCCGCCGCCGATATTATCGGCAGTGCCACCGTCAGCGAGCACCTGCCAACGCAGGAAAAATCCTGTATCGTTACAATTCGTTTCATATTGCCATTCACTCCGCAAACATTTCAGACGACAGATAGCGTTCGCCTGTATCGGTCAGCACGCAGGCTATGCGCTTGCCGCTGTACTCGGGACGCAGTGCGAGCTTCATCGCCGCACTAAGCACTGCTCCGCTCGATATGCCTACAAGTATTCCCTCAGTTGCCGCTATCCTCCTGCCGCAGCCGAAAGCATCCTCAGCAGTTACCGTCAGCACCTCATCGTATACCGAGGTATCCAGCACCTCGGGCACAAAATTCGCCCCGATGCCCTGTATCTTATGTGCGCCCGACCTGCCCTGCGACAGCAACGGCGAATCCGCAGGCTCAACAGCGACGATGCGGATATCGGGCTTCTGCTCCTTCAGGTATCTTGCAGTGCCCGTCAAAGTACCGCCCGTACCGACAGATGCCACAAACACGTCGATATCTCCCTGCATATCCTGCCACAGCTCAGGCCCTGTGGTTTCATAATGCGCCCTTGCATTAGCAGGATTTGTAAACTGGCTCGGGATAAATCCGCCCAGCTCCGTTGCCAGCTGTTCTGCCTTTGCTATCGCACCGCTCATGCCCTCTGCGCCTGGGGTGAGCACTACCTCGGCACCGTAAGCCGCTATCAGCTTTCTGCGCTCTATCGACATGGTATCGGGCATGGTGAGTATCACTCTGTAGCCCTTATAAGCACCTATCGCCGCCAGACCTATACCCGTGTTGCCGCTGGTAGGCTCGATGATAACTCCGCCCTTTTGCAGCAAGCCTTTTTCCTCTGCGTCTGCTATCATGTAATGCGCCACCCTGTCCTTTGCGCTGCCTGCAGGATTGAAGCACTCAAGCTTTGCAAATAGCTGAGCATCAGCCCCCTCGCCGAAGCGTGACAAGCGCAGCACGGGAGTTTTGCCCACAAGCTGCGTAATGTTTTCTGCCAACATATTATCTCCTTCTTACGTTCTCATAAAGCTGTTATTTATTTATTTCTGCGGCAGTCACCGAGAAATCTTCTGAGCTGCGCAAGCAGCTGTGCTATCTCGATAGGCTTTGCGATGTGTCCGTTCATGCCGCTGCGCTCTGCCTTTATCACATCCTCAACGAAAGCATTCGCCGTCATCGCAAGGATAGGCACCGTCTTTGCATCGGGACGGTCAAGCGCACGGATAGCCATTGCTGCCTCGTTTCCGTCAAGCTCGGGCATCTGTATATCCATAAATACCATGCGGTAGTAGCCCTCTTCGCTCTCGTTGAACATTCGCACTGCCTCAGCACCGTTGATCGCCACCTCAGCAACGATACCTGCCTCACTGAAGAATTCAGTCGCTATCTCGGCATTAAATTCAAGATCCTCAGCCAGAAGCACACGCACGCCGCCAAAGTCGTAATCGCTCATACGTGCCTTTATTGGCTCTTCAAGGGATATCGAGCCGATATCCTGATATGTCTCAGCATCGCCACGCTTGAGGCAGACAGTGATCTCAAACACCGAACCCTTTCCCACCTCGCTGTGCACCTGAATATCGCCGTTCATCATCTGCACGAGGTTAAGGGCGATCGACATACCGAGACCCGTGCCCTCGACCCTCGTAGTGCGCTGATCGTCCATTCGTGTAAACGGATCAAACATCTTCTCAATGAACTCGGGAGGCATACCGATGCCGTTATCCTCGACCGTGAACACATACTTTGCAAAATCGTGACGATCAGGCTCTGCATCCACCGCCGCAAAGCGGATAGTACCGCCATCGGGAGTGTATTTCAATGCGTTTCCTATAATATTGTTGATAACCTGACGCAGCTTGATGCGGTCGCCCTTTACGATGCCACGCACATTGTCATCTATCTGTCTTATCCTCGTGTGTTTTTTGCGCTCCACAACGCCTCTTATGGCATCCAGAGTTTCCTCAAGGAACTGCCTTATATCGAACTCCTCGATATTCAGCACTGCCTTTCCGCTCTCGATGGCGCTGAGGTCAAGCACGTTGTTGATAAGCTCCAGCAGATGTCTGCCCGAGTAATCTATCTTATCCATGCAGTCGGTCAGTCTTTCGCTGTCATCGATATGCTCACGGGCGATAGCCGCCATGCCGAGTATAGAGTTCAGCGGGGTACGGATATCATGGCTCATCTGCGACATGAAGAGGGTCTTTGCATTGTTCGCCCTCTGCGCCTGATTGAACGCATCACGCAGTGTCTGCTCTATGCGCCTGCTCTTCTCCCATTCGGTCGTAACATTGCGCACGTAGGAAAGTCCCCATATCTCACCTGTTTCAAGGTCTTGTGTAAGGATAACAGACTCTCTGAATATGCCCTTTTTACCGCTTGCAAGGAACTCATATTCACCATCGAAGGCATATCGCTTGTTTTCATACATCTCCAGCAAGGCATTGCGATTAAACGACTTTCTGAAAGCCTCTGCCTCCTGCTCGGATGTAAACATCTTGGATTTTCTGACAACATACTCATCGTATGAGCAGGGAACCTGTAAGCCCAAAAACGGCAGCAGCGCAGATACACCTTTATCCAGCGTTTCATCGTAGATGGTATTGGTAGTAACGTTGTAAGTGTAGACCGCCACCGCCGAAGAAAGGATGGCATTTTTATACTGTCTTTCAGAGCGCAGTGCCTTTTCAAGCTGCTGCTCACGGGCGATGCGCTGCTCCTTTTCTGCGGTGATGGGCAGCACGGTAAGGATAGCCATGCTTGGAACTCCGTCAGAGTCGACAGAGCACAGGAATGCCTGCACACGCACCCACTCAGAGGCACCCGTCCTTGTGCGGCGGCGTATCTCCGTCTCGATGATCTTTTCGCCCGCAGCGAACTGCTCCGCCAATTTTACAGTAGAGAACCTGTCGAGGAAATCGTTGCGCTCTTCCCTTGTGCACTCGCAGCTGTAGGTAAAACGAGCCGCTGCATCATCGAAATATCCGCACTCGTCAAAATCCTCCGCATACTTGCCCTCGCCTGCCCTTGAGGAGTAAAATCTGCCCGTTTTGAGATTGATAAGGTCAAGCTCCTGATATGGCAGCGCAAGACCGTTGATAAGGCTCATACGCATACGCTGCTTGTAGTTGGCGTTCTGGCTCTCGCTGATATCCCTAAACACGAAAAACTCTGAATATCTGTCGGTAAGCGGTCTTTCCAGCTTGACGATACGCATCTTCATCCACGCATACTTGCGTGTTTTGGGGTTCAGCAGACGGAACTCGCCCTGCATATCATTTACACCGCCCGAAAACTGCTCCAGCAATGCATCACGGCTGCTGCACTCAGCAAATGCCTCCATATCATCACGAAACACCAGACCTGCCACTGTCTGCTGCCATGTATCGTATGTAAAGCTGCTGCCAAGCACCTTGCCCACGGAGAACATATCGTTTATAAGCTTTACCCTGTTAGCCTTGATATCGCAGACTCCGCACACGCAGAAGCTGTCCAGCATAGTCTCCGACAGCATATTGCGCAGCAGCTTGTCATTTTCATCCTGCTCCATGCCATCTCCCGACAACTGCACACGGTAATATCCGTTCATCGTATAACCGCCGTTTTTGCCTTTCTGCAGCACGCATGAGCAGTTGAAATTGAGCGTGCCGAGGGTAGAATGATGCCACTGATATTTCAGCTCGCCCTTCATGCTCTTCTTGTCGCCTGCTTTTTTCAAATCCTCAAGCAGGGTAGCATGGTCGTCTTTAGATATTCTGCTTATCCAGATATTATATGCCTCCTGCGGAGTGGTATTCAGCGGCACCTCCACAAGCTGCTTCATTGCATCATCCACATACAAGCACGGCGGCGAGCTTTCAGTATCCAGTGTAAAAAGCCCTGTTATTATGCCGTTGCTGCCTATTTTGTTAAACTCATTTCTATCCATAAAGCCCTCCCATTTTCAGCAAGACCTGAACATACAATAATACATTTTATATTATATAACCGCTCCACATTTTTGTCAAGGAAAACAATATGTTGACTTTTACGGGATAATTGTTTATAATATTAGTCGGTGTAACGTGTCAGGTCAATGGTTTATGACATATTAAGAGGTAAAAAATGAACAAATATTTCAAAAAATTAGAGCTAGACAAGATACTGGAGCTGCTCGCCGAGCAGACCTACAGTGATATCTGCCGTGAAAAGGCACTAAAATTAAAGCCCTCCTTTGACGAGGAGGAGATACGCAGAGAGCTTGCAAAGACCGATGATGCATTTAAGCTCTCCGCAAAATTCGGCACTCCGAGATTCCGCAAGATAAAGGACATCTCAGGCTCGCTCAAACGCTGCAAATCGGGCAGCCCGCTGAGCTTCAGAGAGCTGCTCGATGTAGCCGAGATACTGCGTGAAACAGCAATGCTTAGCGACTGGTATTCCCAGTGCTCCAACATTGAAAACTCTCTTGACGAGTATTTCAAGGAGCTTTACCCCATCAAGTCGCTGGAGCAGCGCATATCCGACAGCATCATCTCCGAGGAGGAGATGAGCGACGGCGCAAGTGCAGAGCTGTCCTCCATCAGAAAGCGCATCGTAAGACAGGGACAGAACATCCGTGAGCAGCTCGACAAGCTGATAAAGAACAAAAACACGCAGAAATATCTGCAGGAGAGCATCGTCACCATGCGTGACGGAAGATATGTAGTGCCTGTGCGCTCCGAGCACAAAAACGACGTGCCGGGTCTTGTGCACGACACATCTGCGACAGGACAGACCTTCTTTATCGAGCCCATGAGCGTCGTTGAAGCCAACAACGAGATACGTGTGCTGAAAGCAAGAGAGCAGGCGGAGATAGAGCGCATCGTGCGTGAGATGAGCGAGGATGTGGCTCAGAATGCTGACGCTATCTCAAACAATTTCCGCATCGCCGAGATACTCGAGCTGTATTTTGCAAAGGCAAACCTCGGCGCAAAGATGAAGGGCGTTGCCGCAAAGATAGTCAGCGAGCCAAAGGTAGTGCTCAACAATGCAAGGCACCCTCTCATTCATGCTGATCTTGTCGTTCCCATATCGGTGGAGATAGGCGACAAGTACGACTGCCTCATCATCACCGGCCCGAATACGGGCGGTAAAACGGTTGCCATCAAGACCGTAGGACTGCTCACACTGATGACGATGTGCGGACTTATGATACCCGCAGGCGACGGCAGCGAGATAGGCATCTTCGGCGGAATATATGTGGATATCGGCGACGAGCAGAGCATCGAGCAGAGCCTTTCCACCTTCTCCTCCCACATGACGAATGTTATAAAGATACTCGACAAGGCAGATGACCGCTCACTCGTGCTCATCGACGAGCTCGGCAGCGGCACCGACCCTGTAGAGGGCGCAGCACTGGCTGTATCCATTCTCACGACGCTGAAGAACTACTCCGCAAAGGTAGTGGCTACCACCCACTATCAGGAGGTAAAGATGTTCGCCCTTGAAACCGAGGGTGTGGAAAATGCCTGCTGCGAGTTCGATGTAAACACGCTGAAGCCTACCTACCGTGTTATCGTCGGAGTACCGGGAAAATCCAACGCATTTGCGATATCCTCAAAGCTTGGTATGCCCGACCACGTCATCGAGCACGCAAAAGAGCTTGTAAGCAGCGAAAACAAGCGATTTGAGCAGGTGGTAGACGCTCTCGAAAAGTCCCGACAGGAGCTTGAAGCCGTAAAGGAAAGCGTCGCTATCTCCGAGCGCAACGCAAAGCTCACCGAAAGCGAGCTGAAGCAAAAGCTCTCCGAGCTTGAAGCGCAGAAGGAAAAGGAGCTTGAAAATGCCCGTCAGCGTGCCATGAGCATCATCGAGGAAACGAGAGTACGCTCCAATATGCTGCTCAACGAGCTTGACGAGCTAAAAAAGGTCAAGGACAAGGAAGAATTCCGTCAAAAGTACAGCTCTGCCAAGGGCAAGGTGGGCTCTACGCTCAACAAGATGCACGACGATGCAAATCCCGTCATGGAGCGCAAGAGCGAGGATTATGTCCTCCCCCGTCCTCTTAAGGCAGGCGACACCGTCATGCTTGCGGATACCAGAAAAGAGGGTGTGCTGCTGACAGTCCCCAATATGTCGGGAGTATGCTTCGTGCAGGTCGGCATGATGAAGATAAAGACCAATCAAAAAAACCTGCGCCTTGTGGAAAACACCAAAAAGCAGCAGACCCCTGCAGGCGGCAAGGTGAAAAAGCAGCTTAAATCCAACATGGAGCGCCGAGGCGGTATGGAGCTTGATATAAGAGGCATGATGGGCGACGAGGGCGTAGTTGAAGTTGAACGCTTTATCGACAGCTGCGTCATCAGCGGATTAAAGACCGTCACGATCATCCACGGCAAGGGCACAGGCGCACTGAGAGCCGCTGTGCACCAATCGCTGAAAAGCAACCCCTCTGTAAAAAGCTACCGTTTGGGAGCCTACGGCGAGGGCGAATCGGGAGTTACCGTTGTTGAGCTTAAATAAAAAATCGGGCAGGTTTTCCTGCCCGATATTTATTTTTGTTGCTGATAAATTGGAATTTGATTAGATGGTTCTAATTGGGAAAAACATATAGTTCTTTCCGCTTGCGGGGCAAGTAAAGTCATGGACAGCTCCAACCAATG
>JAZPZN010000061.1:0-4019 GCA_045544715.1 Oscillospiraceae bacterium
GACTGCTGCAATCATAGAACGCAGTGGTGTGAATACACCTAAGCCCGCTGTTAAGAATTACTTTTTTCAACGATGTACACCCTCTGAAGGTGCAGTGTTCTATCCTCTCAAGGCTTGAAGGTAGCGATATCGTTTGCAATGCAGTACAATTTGCAAATGCACGATAGCCGATAAATTCTATATCATCATTAAATGTTACAGATGTGAGGAATGCGCAGTTATCGAATACACTTCTTCCTATACGTCTGAGAGTGCTGCATGCAGTGAAAGTCCTTATTATCCAATTATCAGCAAATATGCTGTCACCTATCTCTGATATTCCCTCTGGCAGAATGACATCAGTATCACTCCGATTGTACAAATACAGCAGGTGGCTGTTAGCCATGATATATTCTTCATTTTCACGCTGTTTGAGCCAGGCTGTGTTTGAAAAAGAATCCACGCCTATCTCTACCAGAGATTCAGGGATTGCAATATCGCAAAGCTCCTCACACTGAGCAAAAGCATCATCGCCGATACTTTTAAGCGTATCGGGCAGGCGTACTGACCTGAGATGGTAACAGCCCCAACAAGCCCCATTATCTATCATCTCAACCCCATCGGGAAAATAGATGTACTCGGCATTGGTGATGCAATGAAAGGCATCGCAGCCTATTTTTGTGATGCCGTCAGGAACGATAATACGCTTATCACTGTCAGAATAGGTACTGTAATACTTTTTTAGTATACCGTCCTCTATTTCAAATCTGTCATCAATTATCAATAGTCCTTAAATTCTCCTTTAAGCTGTAGGATGTAGTTTCTCCGTCATCATGATAAAGCTGATACACTGCGCCGCTGAAGCCGAAAAGAGTAAGAGTGCTGATGTCAAGCTGCTCCGTATTATTTGCAGTATCGCCAATGGGAATAGCCTTTCCTTTTCTGACAAAGAACACCAGCTCATCGAGGGCAACATCCACATAATGATGCCCCTTTGCAAGCTCTGTAAGCTCTATATCAGATGCGCTTTTTGCACGCAGAAGCATCATATCCTCTGGAAGATACACATAGCGACCCTCCGCATTCTGAGTATATACGGGGGCTATCATTATCTCCTCACCGAGAAGTAGCTGATCCTCAACTCCCCTTGCATACTTATCATCAGGGAAGTCAAAGGCAAGCGGTCTAAACATCATATCATCTGTCAGCACCGCCTTCATATACTCGCTGTAGAGGTAAGGAATGAGGGCATATCTAAGCTCTATCATTTTCTTCAGTGTCTCAGCATTTGCAAAACGGTAAAGCTCCTGCTCCCTTGTACCGAGGGCTGCGTGATTGCGCATGAGCGGAGTGAACACCGCAAGCTGCAGCCAGCGCAGCATAAGATCCTCCGTCGTGTTGCTGCCAAAGCCTCCCACATCAGCTCCGGTGAATAAAAAGCCTGCCATATTGAGCGATGGCATCATCTGCATATTCATCAACAGATGTGACCACCAACTCTTGTTGTCACCCTGCCATACTCCACCGTAGCGGTGCGCTCCGATGTAGCTGCTGCGTGAAAACATAAGTATGCGCTTGTTGGGCGAGATACGACTAAAAGCCTCTCCTGCCGCCTTTGTCATATTGTAGCCATAGAGATTATGCACTGCCCTGTGTGGAAGCTTCTTTCCCTCCACATCGTGGTAGAAAAGGTCGTAGTCGCCGATGTTGTTGCTTATTCCTGCGACGATACCTGTGAACTCAAAGTATTCAGATATGCCCATATTCTGGCTGCTTAGCTCATTTACTCGGTCAATTACAGACTTCAAGCGCTCTTCAGTGTAGAAGATAGCAGGCTCGTTCATATCGTTCCAGAAGCCGTCAATGCCCATATCCAGCAATACAGAATACTTATCGCCGAACCAGCGCCTTGTATCCGACTTCAGAAAATCTGGGAAATGCACTCTGCCAGGCCAAACAGCACCAACAAAATCATTGCCATCTGCATCCTTGCAGAAGTAGCCATTGGCTACTCCTTCCTCATATACAGAGTAGCCCTCCTCTATTTTAACGCCAGCATCAATAATGGGGACGAGGTGTATTCCCTCTGCCCGCATATCCTTTATGAGCGCAGGCAGGTCGGGGAATGCGCCGCTGTCAACGGTGAAATCCTTGTAATGCTCCATATAATCGATATCGAGATAAATACTGTCTATCGGAACTCCGAGAGCCTTATACTGCCTTGCTACCTCACGGATATCACCCTCGTTCTTATATCCCCAACGGCTCTGTCCGTAGCCAAAGCCCCATTTAGGCGCAATATAGCTCCTGCCAATGAGCTGTCTGAACTGCTTTACTATCTCTCGGTCACTGTCGCCAGTGATAATGTATATATCCATATCTGAGCTTTCGGAGGTTATGGTGAGGGTATCTCTCCTCGTGTAACCCACATCGAAGTGCATTATAGCGGGACAGTCAAAGAACGCACCAAAGCGCTCCTCCCCCGATATCAGCAGAAAATTATGAACACCGTACAGCGATTGCGTATCTTCCTGATGATTGCAGTTGTCGGCGGCGCAGGAGGTGTATGTCCAGCCTCGCTTGTTTATTCCCCTTGCTTGCTCGCCCAAACCGTAGACGATGTCGCTCTCATTCAGAATGAGGGTAAAAATGCCGTTTTCCTCACTGAAAAAGGGGAGCTTACCACCGCTCTCGGGGAGTTCCTGAGCCACCGCATAGGTGCTTACAGGTGTGCCGAATCTGTACTTTGTTACCATAACTCTGCTCCTAACATTATTCTATCGGTACGATAGAGAAATAAAGACAATCCATCTTCTCATTGATGTTCTCGTTGAGATGGAAATGTCCAAAATACCAATGCTTGAACTCAACTCTGTGCAGTATCCACTCAAGATATGCAGTAAGCTCAATATCGTGCATATCAGGCTCTATTCCGAGCTTTCGTATCGCTGACTGGGGTGCTGTGTGGGTGAGGATATAGTCCACCTTGTCGCCGTGGGCTGCAAGGTTGTCCGTTGCGGTCTGATACTCTCCAACATTCGGGAGCTCCTCATACCACATAGTATCGCCGATAACTCTGCGGCTTGCGTCCATAGAGTACGCTCCGCCAAGTGTGAAAAAAGTCTTTCCCTCAATATCGAACACCTGTCCGCGCATAAGGTGCACGATGTTCGGGGCGATGTGGTGGATAGTTCCGCCGTTCCATTCCTCAACGGGATAGCTGTATATCTGGGGGAAATCCTCGTGATTTCCGTCAACGAATGCAACGGTAAAGCGGATGTTATCGAGGAGCTTTTTATACTCCTCCTTCATATATTCACCGAAGATAAAGCCGAAATCTCCGCAGATGATAAGGATATCATCATCCTTTATCTCAATGCCCTGATGACGCTTTGCGAAATCAAGTCTGCGCTCCAGAGCCTCATAATCTCCGTGGGTGTCGCCAGTGATGTATATCATAGTTTTTCCTCCTTTATTATAAATACATTGTGTCAAAAAGTCAATATTTAAAAGCAAAAATGCGGCCCGAAAACCGAGCCGCAATACTTGCAACTATAGAGCTTATCCGAGTACGCTCAGGAGTACGCCCGCCGCAACAGCAGAGCCGATTACGCCTGCAACGTTGGGGCCCATAGCATGCATCAGCAGGAAGTTGGAGGGGTTAGTCTCCTGACCTACCTTCTGAGATACACGGGCAGCCATAGGTACAGCGGATACACCTGCAGAGCCGATAAGCGGATTGATCTTTCCGCCGGAAATGAGGTACATCAGCTTGCCGAGCAGCAGACCGCAGGCAGTACCGATGGAGAATGCGATAAGACCAAGCACGATGATAAACAGAGTCTTAACGCTCAGGAAGTTTCCTGCTACTGCTGTAGCACCGACAGTTACACCGAGGAAGATGGTGATGATATTCATAAGCTCATTCTGGGCAGTCTTTACAAGACGGTCGCAGACACCGCTCTCCTTCATGAGGTTACCGAGCATCAGCATACCAACGAGGGATGCCGCATCGGGAACGATAAGGGATACGATAACTG
>JAZPZN010000062.1:0-2969 GCA_045544715.1 Oscillospiraceae bacterium
CAAAGCGCCCCAGCCGCCCCATGCATCATCCGTTCGGGGCGTTTGGGGCGGGTCGGGGCGCCTGTTTTCAATTCCATTTTTATTTTCGCTCGGTCAGGCGGGTACCCTTGAAGCCTCTCAACCCTTGCTCGATGTGCTTTGACCACTCTATACCGTACTGGCTCTGAACATCTTTCATTCCGCCCGAAAAGTCCTTGTGACTGCACGGCTCCATCTCGTTCTCGCTGCACCATCGCTCATACACTGCGTACAAAGCACTTGTGGTTGCTTCGGCTTTCCGCTCAAAACGAACATAACCGGAGGACAGAAAGCCGTGTATCGAGTTCGCCTGTCGTTCGGCTGTTTCAACCACTCGTTTTGCTCTGTCGCCAATGGTAAAGCGAAAGTCGTTCCCGATCAGACGGCGAAGTCCTTCAAGCGCCCAGAGAAGTATGCCCTCGCTCTCGGCGCACAGCTTGTCCGCAAGGTAGGGATCATCGATGCGATCTTCGGCTCTGTCCTTGACATATATCACCATCTGGCGGCGGTAGAAGGCATAGCTGCTGTCGTTCTTTGCTCGCAATGTGCCGTTGCTGAAGCACAGGAAACGGGAGTAAAGATGCCGCTGGACGCTCTGTATGCCCTTGCGCTCGATATCAATCTTACCTTCCTGCGTGACCAGCGACTTTATGATGTTGGTCTTGGGAAGCGCCTCTATCTGCATATCGTCGTCAAGGGACAGCAGTTTGAACTCAAGGTCGGCTCTGGCGAAGCGATTGACCTCTATTTTCTGCAGACTGCAGGTATTCATGCTGTCGCCGAACAGCTTGCGTAGCACACAACCTATTCTCGACTTGCCCTCGCCGCCCTTGCCGATGAGGATAAGCATCTTCTGCGCTCTGGTGGACGGTATGAGCAGATAGCCCATGTACTCCTGCAAGGTCGGAATGTCCTCCTCATAGAGCAGCTCGGACAGGAACTGCAGCCAGCGTTCGGGCGTTGGTGCATCGGCGTTGTACTCCACCGGAAGCCGGTTCATACAAAACACCTTGTCCGGGGTGAAGCCGTCCTCCAGAAAATAGGTTCCGTTTGCCACATGGATTCTGTCCTGCTGGATGGGAAGCGGGTCACAATAACACGCCACCTTGACCGCCTCCAGCAGAGATGCCGCACGCCTTGCCGTTCCGATAGGCGCATACTCGCTTATCATGTTGTAGATGTCGCTGCGTATGCTCTCTTCATCCTCGATGGGGCCGTCCACCGTGAACAGTCTGCCGAGAATACGCCTCATGGGATGCTCCTTCAGGTACTCCTCGGCAAAGATCACATCAATGATCTGGTTTTCCTTGAACCATTCGGGCTGATCCAGGATCATTTCTTCGAGATTCATAATATCAACTCCTTAATTTTTGCCCCCATTCCCGATAATTAGTGGGGGCAGTATTCATTAAGCAGGAGTGTTGATATTCAGGTGCAATTATGCTATGCTTATCTCATCAAACCTCAAGGAGCAGTTATGATTAACCTCAAATATACCGTGCCGGTCATATCGGCTCACACGCTTATCTCACACGCCGAGAAAACAGGCGATGATAAATACCGTTTCCGTCTTGCTCTGGATACCGATGCCAACGCATCAGCCGTGCAGATGTCACAGCAGGACGAGTGCGCTATGCTTCACATGGCGCTTGAGCTTCTGAAAAAGAGAGGTCATCCTCAACACGTACAGACCCGTGACCTTTCGTCGGTCATTGTCTACATCGACTTCAAGGGGATATTCGACCGCGATCCGAAGTTTACTAAAGCCGCCGAAAAACAGAAAAAAGCCGAAGACATGTTCACCTCCGATGGGATAGAACTTGACTTCGGCTTAGGGTTCAAGAGATATTTAGCCTTCGAGCGCTCGGCAAGCATGAGCCGCGATTGCAGGCTTTCTTTTGTGTGCAAGGATTATCTTGCCGAGCTTCGTCAGCGCATGATGCTGGGTATGACAATCGGCAAATGTCAGCTCAGCAAGCTATACGCCTACAACGGTCTGATGTTCACAAGCGGTTTTCGGTATGAGGATAAGTCCATATGGAACAGTCGACGCATTGTCGTGGTTGATAATCCTGTCACGACGGTCAAGGATGTGGATATCATAACTGTCGAGGACGACGGCAGTGACGACAGCGTTCGCCGCTATCGCCGAGTTGAGCAGAAAACCGATGTTGATGTACTTGAGTTCGATGGTGAGGGGCTTATCTCCTTTGAACTGGCAGACAGCATAGATAATATGTATGTTGGTGCACCGCTTCACTCTTCGTTCCAGATTCGAATGCCCTATATCAAAGGCGTTGTCCACAAGGTCAATTACAAGGCGATGTTCCGTGAGCTGGGTGTTGAGTATATCATCGACTTGTGGGGCGAGCGTCACAACATCTCCGAGGTGGACATGATACTCACCAAGAGTATGTTCAAAGGCTTCGGCTGGATGACCGAGAACGGTCTGACGTGGGACGAATACCTCAGACGCTGTGAGCGCTACGGTCACGCTCTGTATATCTCAGGCACCAATCAGCTTGAGCCGCAGACACAGACCGAGCTCAACTATCAGTTCATCACAACCGCTTCAATAACCACAGCGGAGTTTCGCCCTCTCGACCTGCCCGATGGTTGGGAGCACAGTCCCGAAGAGGACAGCCGTCAGTGGATAACCAAGGAGACCGAAACAACTTATTATAACTACCTTGCCAACCCCGAGTTTCGCAAGCAGTATTATCTGTCGGCGCTTGACTTACCTTACGGTGACGAGTACGGAAAGCGCAAGGTTATGGCGAGGATCCTGCAGAAAAACGAGCGATTCATCAATGAATCCATCTATACAAAAGAGCTTGAGGACAGAGCAGCGAGTATCGTCAACAAATACGCCATCGGCAGGCTGCTAATAACGGGAGATAACCGCTATCTTTCGGGCGACCTGATGCGGTTTATGCAGCAGCTTGTTCAGA
>JAZPZN010000063.1:0-4450 GCA_045544715.1 Oscillospiraceae bacterium
CGAGCGCCCGATTCGCACCCACGAGTCGGGACGACACAGCGCCGAGCAGGGTTGCAGACATAGACACTCAGGCGGAGGATATGTTTCTTGGATTGGTTGACAAAATGGCAGAGTGTGAGGGTGTTACTGAACGACTCAAGATAGAAAAACAGATGGAATGGATTGCTCGTATGAACAACATTCGCAATAGGGCAACAGAGATTATAAATGCCGAGTTGATCTACACCTGATTTTCTGTGATATCATTTTTCAGATATAACAATCCCGTAGAAATCCGACAAGGTTTTCTACGGGATTAATCATATCAGTCGTTAGTATGCCTTTACATCGCCATCGTGTCGTCTTTGAGTGTCTCGGTCAGGTCCATACTGCAGATCTTTCTTGCGCCAAGCCAGTAAGCCAGTGCAACAAATCCGATTATCGCTACAAAGAATACAATTGTAGGAACAAGAGGCATTCTTTCGGTGACGAACTCCTTTGCGGAAATACCGCCTGCATCAAGCATAAGCACCATAAGCGGAATGTTTATTAAGACTGTGAGCAGTATTGGCCTTAACGCAACTATAGCCGCTTCTGCTGTAAGTATGCGTGCTGCACCATTCGGCGTCATTCCGATTGAGAAGTAACGGGCAAACTCTCGCTTTCTCTGATGAAGCTGACCAAGCGTGGACGCAAATACATTTGCTATGCCAATGCTTGCCATCAGACCTGCAAACAGATAAATCAGCATACGAAGACCCTGCTGCATCTGTGCTTCGTCTTCTGCCTCTTCCAGACGCCCCTCAACGGTGCAAGAAGGATAACCCGAAACAAGCTCGTTCAGTTTGGTCGAAATGCGCTCGTGTGCGGATTCGTCATCAGCCTTGGCTGTGAATGTTAGACCTTCAACGGTGGTATCCGGCATCAGCGATGCGTAAGTACTTTCGGACATAACCAGTGAAAGAGCATAGTGTTTGAGTTCCTCACGCAGTGAAGGAAGCTCCCCGGTGAAGCCTGTCACCTCAATCGGGGTATCGGATACGGTGAGTGATATAGTTGCACCTTCGTTCAGAAAAGGAATATAGCTGCGTGCAGTACGCTCGGAATTGACGCTGTCCCAGATGATATTTACTGCTACAACAGCATTTTCCGAAGCGTCACCGCTATATTCAGTAAAGCTGTGGTCGTCAAGAATATATATCGGTACACTGACATTGTATGCACCTGATTCATCAGCTGTAATACCGCTGATATTTTGGAGTCCAACTGCTTTCACCTCATTGCTGAGGAATTCCTGTGGAAGCATAGTCGAACTGTTGAGCATGCGGTGAGTGCTGCATCTATCCACTCCGTCGATTGATCGGATTTCATCCAGCAGACCGACACAATCATCAGGGCTTTCTGCGGTTACAAGGAAGTCCCATTTATCCTTATAACGCTCGAAGTATGTTTTCTGTGTGCTGAGATTTGATATGCCGAACATATTGAGCAGGGATATAAAAGCAAAAACCGCAAAAAACAGCGATAGCGTGCCAACCCTCATAGCTTTGCGGCGTGCGTACATTGATTTGCAGGCAAGCTCCCCGTGTGCGCCCAGCATCGCTGACATCAGTCTGTATTTGCGTACTCTCCTGATCGGTGTTTCATCGCCTGAGCGGATGGCTTCCAGTGCAGTCATTCTGCCAAGCTTTCGGGCAGGTATCCATGCGGAAACAGCGGCTGTAAACAGAGAGAAGAATACTGAGCCCAGGAAAACAACAGGACTGTACACGAAGGTAAGTGTGTAATCACGCAAATCGGCAGTGGAGTTGATAATGAACTGCATGAATCCCCAGCATATAAATATACCGACAATATTTCCCGCAATTATTGCAGGCAGTGACACCGCCAGAACTTCGTTAGTGAGTGCTGTTCTTATCTGCCGTGGAGTTGCACCCACACTCTGCAAAATCCCCAACTGATGAATACGGGAGGTCATTGTAGCTTCAAATGCGTGGTGAATCATCAGTATAAGTGCAATACTGGCGGCAGTAAATACCACAATGTATGCAATTATGGCAGGCGTTGCCTCAACGTGTGATGTTCCTGTTTTAGCTAAACTCTGCTGCACTTGATCCATCCAGAAGTTATAGAACATACCGCTGACTGTTCCGAGCAGCATAGCGGCAAGAAAGGATATTATGAACACAAAGCGGTTTCCGCTTTTATTGTGCTTAAGATATCCGAGGCTGTAAGCTTTCCACATAACTTTACCTCCCCTCAGTGAGTGCGTTCGTCGGATACGATTTCACCGTCGGCGATTCTGATTATGCGGTCGGCCTGCAGAGCTATATTCTCGTCGTGAGTTATCATCAGCAATGTCTGTCCGTATTTCTTATTGGAAAGCTTCAGCAGTTCAATGATCTCCTGACCGCTTTTGCTGTCAAGGTTGCCCGTAGGCTCGTCTGCAAGAACTATTGCAGGAGCGTTTATTATCGCTCTGCCTATGGACACTCTCTGCTGCTGTCCGCCGGAAAGCTGGCTGGGCAGATGTTTTCTGCGCCCGGTCAAACCAAGCACCTCAAGCAGTTCGTTTACCCTCTCTTCATTGATTTCCTGACCGTCAAGGCGAATCGGCAGCACAATGTTTTCCACGACATTCAGCACAGGGATCAGATTATAAAACTGATAGATAAGTCCAACCTGACGGCGGCGGAATATCGCAAGCTGTTCTCTGTTTTTCTTGTGCACATCCTGTCCGTCTACAAAAACATGACCTGATGTGGGTTTGTCCACTCCGCCGATGATATGAAGCAGTGTCGATTTGCCCGAACCGGACTGTCCGACTATTGCAACAAATTCGCCCTTTTCAACGCTGAAAGACACATCATTAAGTGCCTTAACCTGATTGTCACCCTTACCGTAAATCTTGCTAAGATGTTCAACTTTTAATATTTCCATAACTCGCCCTCCAGCAATTAATTGTAAGTATATTATAAATACGTCTTGGCTCCGATACGTGACTTTTTCATTACAATTCTGTCACATATGAGAACAAGGGCACCTAAATGGCACCCTTGTAAAACTTTATTGTAAATTGTGCGCCGCCGCCCGTGCGGTTCTCAGCTTTGATCGTTCCGTTCTGCTGTGCAATGATCATTCGGGCAAGATTCAGACCTATTCCGGCACTGCCGCTGACGGCATTGCTTCCCCGATAGAAACGGTCAAAAAGGTGCGGAAGGTCTTCTTCGGCAAAACCTTCGCCATTGTCGGAGATAATTATCTGCGAGTATACAGGATTTTCTTCGGCTTTTATCTCTATTGTTCCGCCCGAGCAATGCTCAACACAGTTTTTTATTATATTGCCGAATGCTTCTACCGACCATTGTCTGTCTCCGACATACGATGCACTGTCCGGTATATCCAAAGACAGGTTCACATTACGAATATCCATAAGCAGTTCGAGGGGCGCAGTTGCCTGCCTAATTACTTCGGCAATACTTATAGTGTCTTCAGCAAAACTGACCGTACCCGATTCAAGGCGTGCGATTTGCAGAAGCGTGGCAATAAGCCATTGCGTGCGTTCAAGCAGATTGTCTGCGTTTCGTGCGTCCTCAAGCCTTTGCTCGGGTGATAAATCATCCTGCTCCAGACGAGGGACTATCATACGCACCGAGGTCAGCGGTGTGCGAAGCTGATGGGAAATATCTGCAAGTGAATCACGCAAGTATTCTTTGTCCTTGCTGAGCTGTTCTGCCTGCTCTCTGAGCCGAAGTGTCATCTTGCTCAGTTCGCTGCTCAGCACAGCCAGTTCGCCCTCTTCGTCAGGGGTAAGATTTATATTGTATTCTCCATGCAGTATGCTGTCCACCTGACTGCTCAGTCTGGAAATATCCTTGTGTCTTTTGTTTGTGTACAGAACAAAAGCTATAAGGCTGACCGCTCCGAATCCGAGCAACAATACTGCGGCAACTCTGCTGATATATGCCGCACCAACAGATGCAGCCAATACGAACAGCGTATACAGAATTACAAAACGCTTTATATCCTTGTTTCGCATCAGGCGCATATCAAACACCTACCTTGTAGCCTCGTCCGTGAACCGTCTTTAGTATTTCAGGATTAGAGGGATCTGTCTCGATTTTATCGCGCAGACGCTTGATGTAAACAGTCAGGGTGTTGTCATTGACATAGTCGCCGGCAATATCCCATATTTCGTGAAGCAGCTCCTGCCTTGAAAGAACCTGACCGAAACGGTTGAGGAACACGAGAAGCAATCGGTACTCAAGTGCGGAAAGAGATATTTCCCTGCCGCCTTTTGTTACTACAGCTTTGACGGCATCAACGTGCAGGTCACTAACCTGAAAAACTGCCGGAACTCTGCCGCTCTTGCGCAGAGCATTTCTTATGCGGCACACCAGCTCCATCGGCTTGAAGGGCTTTGTGACATAATCGTCTGCACCTAAATTGAAGCCTGTAATGATACTCGATT
>JAZPZN010000064.1:0-42693 GCA_045544715.1 Oscillospiraceae bacterium
GGATGGTAAAAACCGAATGATGGTGCTGCGACCTGACAGTACAATGCCTATTGCAAGGCTTGTTGCCACAAGACTTAGAGAAGTCGGAGGCCAAGCGGTCTTAGGAAGACAAGAAATCTACTCAACTCCTTGGCTCACAGAACGACATGGCTACGATCCGACTTGGATGGTAAAAACCGAATGATGGTGCTGCGACCTGACAGTACAATGCCTATTGCAAGGCTTGTTGCCACAAGACTTAGAGAAGAACCCTTGCCATTAAAGCTGTTTTATAATCAGAGCATTTTTATGGTAAATCCCAAAAACAGCGGCAGGGATGATGAGTTTGCACAGAGTGGTATCGAGATACTTGGCGGAAGCAGCAAGGCTGCTGATTATGAGGCTCTGGTTATTGCTGCCCAGACGCTTTCCGCATGTGATGATGGCAACGAGGACAGCTTCCGTTTAGAGATAGGTGAGAGCAGTATCTTCAGACTTTTGATCGAGGCTCTCGGTGTTGATGATGAGGAGAGTGAAAAGATACAGTACCTCATTGATACCAAGAACTATCCTGCTCTTAATGAAGCACTTGGCGGCTACAGCGGAGCTGCAGCTGAGGCTATCCGTGCACTGCCCACACTTTTTGGTGGAGCAGAGGTGTTTGATAAGGCGGAGCGCTATATGATCACTGATGAGCTGAAGTCAAAGCTTGTAGCTCTTCGTGAGATATATGCAGGGCTTAATGCTGCAGGTATAGACGAGATAAAGGTAGACCTCGGTCTAGTTCATAAGAAGAACTACTATACAGGTATCATTTTCCGTGGATATGTAGAAGGCTACGGTCTTCCCGTACTTTCTGGTGGCAGATATGACACTCTTATCGGAGATTTCGGCAGGAGCGTGCCTGCGGTTGGCTTTGCCGTTAACGTTGAAGCCGCTGCAAAGGTGCTGTTAAAAAATACTGATACTACGCTTTCTGCAACTCCTGATGTACTGGTATATGCTGAGAGCGGTGCTGAGATCGATGGTTTGCGACATTGCGCCGAGCTTATCAGAAGCGGAATCACAGTGTATAACTCGGTATTTGATAGTGAAGAGGATGCTGCAAGCTATGCTAAGAGCAGAGTTATCTCTCGAATGGATATCGTTGCTGCAGGTGGCGCTGTAACAGCAAAGGAGGTCTGATCATGGAAAACAGAAAAGTAAGGATAGCTCTCACAAAGGGCAGGCTTGAAAATAAAACTGTAGATCTCCTTGATAAGATAGGCTATGATGTATCTGAGCTGCGTGACAAGGGCAGAAGATTAATACTCACCATTCCAGGTGAAGATATCGAGGTAGTGCTTGCAAAGGCTGCTGATGTTATTACATATGTTGAGCATGGTGTGTGTGATATTGGTGTTGTCGGTAAGGATACTATCATGGAGTACGGCGGCAAGTTCTTTGAGATAACCGACCTCGGCTTTGGCAGATGCAAGTTTGCTTTGGCTGGCAAGAAGGGCGAGGATTTCTATAAAGGCTACGGTGTAAAAACTGTTGCTACCAAGTATCCAAATGTAACCAGAAATTATTTTGAGAGCAAGGGTATGGATGTTGACATCGTGAAGATTGAGGGCTCTGTTGAGCTGGCTCCGCTCGTATCTCTTGCTGACGGAATCGTTGATATAGTTGAAACCGGTACGACCCTTAAGGAAAATGGTCTTGAGGTGTTCGAGGATGTTGCTCCTATTTCCGCAAGACTTATCGTAAATACAGTAAGTATGAAGCTAAAGCAGGAGCGCATATCCGAAATAGTGAAGCAGATAGAGGAGAATTTGTGATGATAAAGATAATCAAAGCTGACGGCGCAGAGAAGGAATTCCTCGCCGAAGTAGAAAAGAGAGCAGGCGAGGTAAATGCCGATGTAGAAAAGATCGTCAAGGATATCCTAGCTGATGTCAAGGCGAACGGTGATGCGGCGGTTAAGAGCTACACTGCTAAGTTCGACTGCCCCAATGCGCAGTACTACAGAGTTCCTGATGATGCTATACAGGATGCTCTGACAGAGTATAATGAGACGAATTCCGAGTTTGTTGAGGCTATGCTGAATGCTGTTGAAAATATCACTGCATTCCACCAGCGCCAGAAGCGTGAGGGCTTCTGCGTGACGGAGGAGAACGGTGTTATTATGGGTCAGCGAGTTCGTGGACTTGACAAGGTAGGTCTGTATGTTCCCGGTGGCACTGCGGCATATCCATCCTCTGTTTTGATGAATGCTATTCCTGCAAAGATCGCTGGAGTTAAGGAAGTCATCATGGTTACACCTCCGCTGAAGGATGGAACTGCTAACAAGGATATCCTTGTTGCAGCTGCACTCTGCGGAGTTGACAGCATATATCTCTGTGGCGGTGCACAGGCTTGCGCAGCCCTCGCTTACGGAACAGAGGAGATACCGAGAGTATCCAAGATAGTTGGTCCCGGTAACATCTTCGTTGCAACAGCTAAGAAGCTCCTGTACGGCACTGTTGATATCGATATGTTTGCAGGCCCTAGCGAGATACTTGTCCTTGCTGACGAAACAGCTAATCCCAAGTACCTTGCTGCTGACCTTATGAGTCAGGCAGAGCATGACAAGCTTGCATCTGCTATCCTTATCACCACCAGCATGGAGGTTGCAGAAAAGACACAGGCTGAGATAGAGCGTCAGGCTGCTCAGCTTAGCCGTAAGGAAATAATTGACTATTCTATTGATAATTATGGTGCTATCATCGTATGCGATGAGATGGATTATGCTGTAGAGTTGGCTAACGCCCTCGCTCCTGAGCACCTTGAAGTTGTTACAGCAAACCCCATGGAATATATAGGAAAGCTTGATAATGTAGGTTCGTTGTTCCTCGGACAGTATTCTCCTGAGCCTCTCGGTGATTACTACGCAGGTCCTAACCACGTTCTTCCTACCAGTGGTACTGCTCGCTTTTTCTCTCCTCTTGGTGTTGAGAGCTTCACAAAGCGCTCTAGCTACATCTATTACACCAAGGATGCACTGCTTGATGCGGCTGATGATATCATCCTTATTGCTGAGCGTGAAAAGCTGACAGCGCACGCTAATTCTATCAAGGTAAGAAAAGAAGATTGATGATCCTGAATAGATATTAAGGAGAGTGAAAATATGAGAACAGCAGAGATAACAAGGACTACAAAGGAGACTGATATTGCAGTAAAGCTTGACCTTGACGGTGGAGCTAAGGCTGATATAAACACAGGCATCGGTTTTCTTGATCACATGCTAACAGCGCTTGCTGTTCACGGCGGGTTCAGCCTGAGTGTTAGCTGCAATGGTGACCTTCATGTTGATGGTCACCACACTGCAGAGGATATAGGTATAGTGCTCGGTATGGCTTTTAAGGAGGCACTGGGAGATAAGAGCGGTATAATGCGTTATGGATCTGCTTTTATTCCAATGGACGAGGCTCTTGCTTTCTGTTCGTTGGATATCAGCGGAAGACCCTTCCTTGTGTTCAATGCAGAGTTCAAAAATGAGCGGGTAGGCGAGTTCGATACCTGCCTTACTGAGGAGTTCATGCGTGCCTTTGCGTTTAATGCGGGGATGACCCTGCATCTGCGTGTAGAGTACGGTAGTAATGATCACCACAAGATAGAGGCTCTGTTTAAGGCGCTGGCTTACGCTCTCAAGACTGCTGTAAAGCGCAATGCTGACGGCTCAGTAGTTTCTACCAAGGGGGTACTCTGATGATAGCTATAATCGACTACGGTGCAGGCAATCTGTTTAGCGTTAAAAATGCGCTGGACTATCTCGGACTTGAAAGCGTAATAACAAAGGACGCTGACGACCTGAGAAAGGCGGACAAGCTGATACTCCCAGGTGTTGGTGCGTATGCAGACGCTATGCGTATGCTCAATGAGAGTGGACTTGTAGAGGTAATAAGGGAAGAGGTTAAGAAAAAGCCTTTGCTTGGTATCTGCCTCGGTATGCAGATGCTTTTTGAAAAGGGCTACGAGTTTGGCGAAACTGACGGTCTTGGTCTTATCAATGGTAGTGTGAAGCTTATGGAGCCCGAAGGTAACCTTGCAATTCCTCACATCGGCTGGAACGAGCTTGAAAAGAACGAGCCATGCAAACTTCTCTCAAAGTGTGGCGACGGTGAGTATGTGTATTTCGTTCATAGCTATGCGGCTGAGTGCGACAGCAAAAATGTAGCTGCTTACTGCGATTACGGAATGAAAGTTCCCGCTCTCGTGTTTGAGGGAAATGTTTACGGAGCACAGTTCCATCCCGAAAAGAGCGGCGAAACGGGACTTAATATCCTGCGCTGTTTTGCTGAGCTGTAAGGAGATATAATGAATAGAAAATGTATTTGCGGCGGTGAAATGGTTGAGTGTCAGCTGAACACATCGCCCGCATTGGGTATCATAATACCTGATAAATATAATTTCCCAAAAGGCTATCTGGCAAAGGTATATGTGTGCAAGAACTGTGGCAAGGTAGATATCTATGCCGATATTGATAAAAAGGAGAAACCCTGATGGTAATTTTACCTGCAATCGACATAAAAGACGGTAACTGCGTGCGCCTTTTCAAGGGTGACTACGGCACTGTTGAAAAGGTAGCCGACAGCTATATGGATACCGCCCGCTCGTTCGTTGCGGCGGGCTCAGAATGGATACATATGGTTGATCTCGACGGTGCAAAGGACGCAACTCAGCAGAACAAGGAGATATTCCTTGATGTAGCTAAGAACACCTCCCTCAAGGTAGAGGTTGGTGGCGGAATCCGCACTCTTGATACAGTTGAGATGTACCTCAGTGGCGGTATTTCAAGAGTTATAATTGGCTCTGCTGCGGTGAAAAATCCTCAGCTTGTAAAGGACGCTGTCAAGGAATACGGCGACAGGATCGCTGTAGGAATCGATGCTAAAAACGGCTATGTAGCGACAGAGGGCTGGCTTGAGACCTCCGATGTGTATTTTACAGAGCTTGCAAAGGCTATGAGCGATGTTGGAGTTAAATACATCATCTTTACCGACATAGCAAAGGACGGAACTCTCTCAGGGGTAAATGCACAGCAGCTCAAAGAAATTAACGAGAGCTGCTCTGCAAACATCATCGCAAGCGGCGGAGTTCACACTATCGAGGATATTCGCATCTGCAAGGAGCTGGGACTCTATGGCACGATCTGCGGAAAGTCTATCTACAGCGGAAGCCTTGATCTTAGGGAAGCTGTTGAGCTTGCAAAGTAATTGAGGCACTAGAATGGATATTGGTTTTATATTCATATTGCTTGTTTTGCTACTACCTTTAATTATAATAGCTATACCAGTTTCTTTGATGGTTTATGGTGCTGTAAGGGGCAAGAAAAAGCTGGTAATTGCTACAAGTGTAGTGACATTGGCTATTATTACTCTTGGTGGCTCATTTATACTAATTTTTCCGCATCATTTTCCTTATGTAGATAGCTGGATAATTGGCAAGTCGGCTGATGAGATAATAAGTGTTTATGGTGAGCCAGATTATCACAGTGACGGCTATAAAATGGGTTATGTCGTAGGCACCGATAACGGATTTTTCGGAATTATGGCTTCAAACCTTGATGAATACTACTATATTAGGTTTGATGAAAACGGTCTTGCAAATGATGTGAGTATAGGAATACAGCCCGGCGGCTGATAAACACAACGAAAGGATAAAATATGCTTGCAAAAAGAATAATCCCCTGCCTTGATGTGCGTAACGGCAAGGTAGTAAAGGGTGTAAATTTTGAGGGAGTCAAGGATGTTGGCGACCCGGTTGAGCTTGCGATTCAATATAACAAGCAGGGCGCTGACGAGATAGTTTTCTATGATATCACCGCTTCATACGAGGGCAGAGGTGTTATGCTTGATGTGGTTAAGCGCACCGCTCAGCAGGTGTTTGTGCCGCTTTGTGTAGGCGGAGGTATCGCTACTGTTGATGATTTCCGTGATACGCTGAGAGCTGGCGCAGACAAGGTTTCTGTCAACTCTCAGGCTGTCAAGAACCCCAAGCTCATCAGCGACGCTGCTGAGATATTCGGTAGTCAGTGCGTTGTAGTCGGAATAGACGCTAAGCGTAACGCAAAGGGTGGCTACTCCGTATTCATCAACGGCGGCAGAGTTGATATGAATCTTGATCTCGGCGATTGGGTAAAGGAGATAGAGGAGCGAGGCGCAGGCGAGATTTGCCTCAACTCTATCGATACCGACGGAGTTCGTGGTGGCTTTGATATCGAGATGCTCAATTTCGTGTGCAGCCGTGTGAATATACCCGTTATAGCAAGCGGTGGTTGTGGTGCTATAAATCACTTCTCTGAGGTGTTTGAGCAGACTAATTCTTCTGCGGCACTGGCGGCTTCGCTGTTCCATTTCGGTGAGCTGACTGTCGGTGAGGTAAAGGACTATCTCAAGGCAAAGAGCATTCCAGTCAGATAAGTGAAAGTATCACCAAAGGAAATGGCAGAGCTCATTGGTTGTGACTATTCGGAAATAGTGGCGCAGAGCGATGAAAAACTTTTGCGCTCTATGCTGAAAAGGGCTAATAAACTTGCTCCCGAGCATGGTTTTACACCGATAGTGATCGTCTGTAACGAGGAGAATTATGAGTGGCTTAGTCACAATTGCAGGCTTGGCAGAAATATACCGCAGTATCGTGAGGAGCAGCTTAGCTCTGTTCCAGATGGTGCAGCGTTGTTAACTCAGCTGATAGTTGATCGCAGGGCAGAGGGTTTTCCAGAAAGCTGGCGGATATCCGAGCCTTTCGGCGGCAGAGCCTATACATGGTTTTCTGAATTCTACTACCTTGATGGCAGAGTGAAAGATGTTTTGCTCGCCTATATTCCAACCAATTGCGCCTGCGATGTGTTTGCATGGCTCCCTTTTAATGAATATTGTGGAGCTCCTACAGCAACTGAAACAGTGGCTGTCATGCGGCATTGGAATAAGCTTTACGGTGCGGTTCCTGTTGTAGTTGGCTGTAATTATATCGAGCTTAGTGCAAGGGAGCTGAGCTATTCTGAAGCAGTCATTTGTGCAGAGGAGCAATATGCTCTTGCACCTAATATCGTAGACAAGGGGCTTGGCAGTCTTTCAGCCCTTGTTGATACATTGATGAAGTCCACCGTATGGTCGTTGTGGTGGGATTAAAGAGGTACAAAATGGGACTTATTGAAGAAACTAACGAGCTTATGCTCGATTTTGACAAGCTTGCGAAGATATCTCCTGAGAACAGGGTGATACCCGTTGCTGTTCAGAACCTCAATACAAAGGAGGTCATCCTTGTTGCCTACGTCAACGAAGAGGCTCTAAAGGAGAGCATTAAGCAGCGCAAGGCTATATTCTGGAGCACATCACGTAATAAGCTTTGGTACAAGGGCTTAGAGTCGGGAAATACATTTACGCTCCATCATATTTACGTAAATTGTGAGCAGAACTCACTGGTATTTCAGGTGACTCCTGATAAGGGAAATATCTGTCATACTAGCTGGAATGGTGTAGCAAACAATTGCTACTACCGTGAGCTCAACATGGAAACAATGAAGCTTATAAATCTTAATGAAACAAAAGGAGAATGATTATGCAGGCATTTAAGGATATGTATGATGTTGTGGTAAATCGCAGGGATAACCCTCAGGAGGGCAGCTACACCTGTTATCTGTTTGAAAAGGGACTCGATAAGATTCTCAAGAAGTGCGGCGAGGAGTGTACCGAGATGGTAATCGCAGCGAAGAACGCAGATAAGGACGAGCTTTCCAACGAGATCAACGACCTGCTGTATCACATGGTAGTGCTCATGGTAGAGTGCGGTGTATCTGTCGAGGATGTTGAGAAGATCATGGAAGAGCGTGCTGCTAAGATCGGCAATCTGAAGCAGTTCCATGTGAGCGACCACAATACCTGATATGGAGATAACGAAGCTTGTTGACAGTTTTGGTGATGATATCTATGCGCTGGCGCTGATAGTCACCAAGGATTTTGGTTCCGCCAAAGAGGTCTTTGTAAAAACAGCTATGGCAAATGAGGAGTTCTCAGAGGATGCCAGTATTTATTCATTCGCAGATCATGCATATTCTGTATGTAAAGAGGCTGACAGCAACGAGAATGCCTCAATGCTGACAGAGGTATCTGTACCAGAGAAGCTACAGCCGTTGCTGGAGCAGGTGCTGATGCGCCCTCAGATAGTCCGTGCGGCGATACATATGTTCTATGAAAATGACCTTACTCCGAAGCAGATAGCTATTATCACCGGCAGCAGCGAGAGATATATTACGTCATTGCTTTCCGAATTGCCAGCTGACTTGATTGAAAAGCTTGAATATAGCTATAAGGACATCTGTATTCGTCTGCGTGCAGAGGATGCTACTAAGGAATATGTAGTTCGTGCGGTCACTTCGGGTGCTGCAAAGCGTATGTTTGAGGTAAAGGGAGGGGCAGTTCCAACACACCGCTGGAAAACTCATCATAAGGTCATTGTTGTTATCATAGCAGCGATAATTTCCATTGCAGTTGGACTTGTTATCCCAATTTTACAGCAGTATCAGGAGATGAGAGAGAGAGAGGGATATAGTTCCTTTGAAGATCTTTCAGAGGGAGAGAGCTTCGCTTACACCTACGAAGCCGAGGCTAGTGAGCCTGATATGCATCGAAATTAACTGGATTCCGCTGTGAAAGTATTTCAACAGCGGAATTTCTATTATTAATGTTAATTTTTTTACAAAATATATTGCAATTTGAGTTAAAATAAGTTATAATAGAAATAACGGGTTTTATCCCAATCAAAATCAAAGGAGATAATTATTATGTTAGTTTCTGCAAAAGAAATGCTGAACAAGGCACGTGAAGGCAAGTATGCTGTAGGTCAGTTCAACATCAACAACCTTGAGTGGACAAAGGCTATCCTGCTGACAGCACAGGAGCTCAACTCCCCTGTAATCCTCGGTGTATCTGAGGGCGCAGGCAAGTATATGTGCGGCTACACCACTATCGTAGGCATGGTTAACGGTATGATCAATGAGCTTGGTATCACAGTTCCTGTTGCTCTTCACCTTGACCACGGTTCCTTCGAAGGTGCAAAGGCTTGCATCAACGCAGGCTTCTCTTCCATCATGTTCGATGGTTCTCACTATCCCATCGAGGAGAACATAGCTAAGACAACTGCTCTCGTAAACGCTTGTGACGTTCTCGGCATCTCTCTCGAGGCTGAGGTTGGCTCTATCGGCGGTGAAGAGGATGGCGTAGTTGGTATGGGTGAGTGCGCTGATCCCGATGAGTGCAAGGCTGTTGCAGATCTTGGTGTAACAATGCTCGCTGCAGGTATTGGTAATATCCACGGTAAGTATCCTGAGAACTGGGCTGGTCTTTCTTTCGAGACACTTGCAGCTATCAAGGAGAAGGTAGGCGATATGCCTCTGGTACTGCACGGTGGTACAGGTATTCCTGCTGACATGATCAAGAAGGCTATCTCTCTCGGCGTTGCTAAGATCAACGTTAATACCGAGTGCCAGCTTGCATTCCAGGCAGCTACAAGAGAGTATGTTGAGGCTGGTAAGGATCTGCAGGGCAAGGGCTTCGATCCCAGAAAGCTTCTTGCTCCTGGTTTTGAGGCTATCAAGGCAACTGTTAAGGAGAAGATGGAGCTGTTCGGTTCCGTTGGCAAGGCTTAATTTATAGCATAATAGATATTATGACCCGAGGAAGAGATTTCTCGGGTCATTATTTTTGAGCTTGACAAATCATTGCAAAAGTGATATACTTATGTTCCATTACATAAAACGATTGATTTAGAAAGGAGAACTGCATGAAACAGAAAAGCCCCACATGGTATAAAGAGATATGGTCACTCGACATTAGAGAGCAATCATGGACAGAGGAAACAAAAAAGCAAGTAGATTTTATAACACAAATGCTGAGCTTGACAGGTGGTGAGAAGATACTTGATCTTGCGTGTGGTTTTGGCCGACATAGTTTAGAGTTTGCAAGGAGAGGCTTTAATGTTGTAGGCGTTGATATCACAAAGGCATATGTTGATGATGCATCAAAGCAGGCTGAGCTTGAAAAACTCCCTGCAAGATTCCTTAATGCAGACATACGTGATGTCAGCTTTTGTGAGGAATTTGACGTAGTTATGAATATGGCCGACGGAGCGATTGGATATCTGGAAAATGACGAGGAGAATCTGAAAATATTCGATGTAATATCCAGATCACTCCGTCCTGGCGGAAAGCACGTTATGGACATTATGAGTGCAGATTATGCTGACACGCACTTTCCATGCAATCTGTGGGATATGGGTGAGCATGGTATTACACTCTCAAAATTTGAGTGGGACAAGACAAGCAACATAATGCTTTACGGTCAGAATGATTTTGCTTATGGAGAGTCTCTTTCAAAGCCAGTATTTGATAGTGGTGATCCTATTCGACTATATCACATGGAGGAGATAGAGCGAATAATGGCAGAGCGTGGCATGGAGGTGCAGCAGTCATTTGCAAGATTTGACGGTACTCCTTCAAGTAAAAATGACATTCAGATGATAGTGTTATCTGAAAAGCTCAAAATTTGAGCAAATGTTGCAATCAAATGATAAAGAATCCCCAGAGCATGGAAATCGAATGCTCGGGGGACTTTTGTTCAAAAATTACTTTTCACCCATAAGGCGAACCATAACTGCTTTCTGTGCGTGGAGTCTATTCTCTGCTTCGTCGAATATCTCAGCTGCGTGAGCCTCGAATACCTTAGCAGTGATCTCTTCCTCACGGTGTGCAGGCAGACAGTGCTGAACCATAGCGTCGCTCTTGGCAACAGCCATAACAGCGTCGTTGATCTGATACTTTCCTTCAAATACGGCCTTGCGCTTTTCGCTTTCGCCCTCCTGACCCATGGAAGCCCATACGTCAGTGAACAGTACATCAGCGTCAGCAGCAGCCTCCAGTGGATCGCTTACCAGCTTGAAGTTCTTGTACTGCTTAGCAAAGTCGAGCACCTTCTGATCGGGATGATAGCCCTCGGGGCAAGCGAGGGAAACATCCATGCCTACTTTCAGACAGCCTACAGTGAGGGAGTTAGCCATATTATTTCCGTCGCCGATGTAGCACATTTTCAGCCCGTCGAGCTTTCCCTTGTACTCACGAACTGTCTGCAGGTCAGCGAGAATCTGACAGGGATGACAGAAATCGGTCAGACCGTTAATGATCGGGATATTACCGAACTCAGCGAGATCTTCAACCTCTTTCTGCTCAAATGTACGGATCATAATACCGTTGATGTAGCGGGACAGAACACGTGCAGTATCCTGAACAGGCTCGCCTCTGCCTATCTGCAGATCCTTGGAGGAGAGGAACAGAGCGTTACCGCCGAGCTGATACATACCAGCCTCAAAGGATACACGAGTTCTTGTGGAAGACTTCTGGAAGATCATACCGAGGGTCATACCCTTGAGGTGATGATGGGGAATACCGTGCTTCTGCTCATACTTGAGCTGGTCAGCAAGGTTGAGGATGTCGATTATCTCCTCAGTGCTCAGATCGAGCATTTTAAGTAAGTGCTTCATAATGTTGATCCTTTCTTAGTTATTCAGTAATTCGATGAGTATTTCAAGTCCCTTATCGATCTCGTCATAAGTGATTGTAAGGGGAGGGAGAAGTCTAACCTTTGTCTTAGCAGTCAGCAGGAGAAGTCCCTTGTCAAGAGCAGCCTTAACTATATCGCCTGCAACCTTGCTCTTAAGCTGGATACCTATCATGAGCCCCATTCCGTCGACGGAAACGACTTCGTCACAAGTGAGGAGCTTTTCCTTGATATATGCGCCCTTATTTGCAACTTCATCAAGGAATCCGTCAGAATTAACTGTATTAAGCACTGCAGTACCACCTGCGCAGGAGATAGGATTTCCGCCGAATGTTGAGCCATGAGTACCTGCTGTGAGTACCTTGGCACACTTGTCGCCTGCAAGGCAAACTCCGATAGGAACACCGCCTGCAAGACCCTTTGCAAGTGTTGTAAGGTCAGCCTTTTTACCATAGTTGTCACCGGCAAGGAACTTACCTGTTCTGCCAACACCTGTCTGCACTTCATCTGCAATTGTGAGAACATCCTTTTCAGCGCAGAGTCTGTAAATCTCATCAACGAACTCAGGCTGAAGAGGCATTACACCGCCCTCGCCCTGGATATACTCAAACATCACCGCACAAACGGTATCGTCGAGCTTTGCACGCAGGTCGTCGATGTTGTTAGCCTCAACATAGATGAAGCCCTCAACGAACGGGAAAAAGTAGTTGTGGAACACATCTTGACCTGTTGCAGAGAGTGTACACATAGTTCTGCCGTGGAAGGAGTTTACAAGTGTTATGATATTGTGGCGACCCTTTCCATACTTATCAAAGCTGTATTTTCTTGCTATCTTGATTGCGCACTCGTTAGCCTCAGCACCGCTGTTTCCAAAAAACATATCGGTGTATCCTGCGGTCTCGCAGAGTGCCTTTGCAAAATCAGCCTGAACCTTCGTATAATAGTAATTAGAGGTATGCTGGATATTGTGAGCCTGATCGCAGACCGCCTTTACCCATGCTTCATTGCAGTAGCCGAGGGAGTTCGTACCGATTCCGCTACCGAAATCTATGTATTGCTTGCCGTTTTCATCAGTTGCAAGCTGGTTTTCGCCCTTGTCAAGGACAAGATCATACCTGCCATAGCTAGGCATGACATATTTGTTGAATTGTTCTATTGTGCTCATTTATATTTCCTCTTAATCTATATTAGGGAATGATCATTGTACCTGCACCGAGGTCGGTGAGAAGCTCAATGAGAATGGAGTGGGGGATACGTCCATCGATGATGTTAGCCTTTGGAACACCTCTGCGTACAGCCTCAACACAGCACTCAACTTTAGGAATCATACCGCCTGATACAATACCCTGCTTTTCTAGGTATGGTATTTCACTTACACCAACGGTATGGATGAGAGTGTTTTCATCGTCTTTATCCTCGAGCAGACCGATTATATCAGTCATAAGGATAAGGCTGGATGCTTTCATTTCGGCTGCAATTCTTGCGGCTGCGGTATCAGCGTTGATGTTGTAAACAGTTTTTCCGTCACCGCCCGTTGCAACTGTTGAGATAACAGGAATATAGCCGTTGTCAAGCGCAGTGCGGATAACACCGGGGTTAACTTCAGTGATCTCGCCAACGTAGCCAAGCTGAGGGTCAAGTTCTTCTGCGACAAGAAGATTTCCATCAAGACCGCAGAAGCCTATTGCGTTGCCGCCATGGCTCTGCAGCAGTGAAACAAGATCCTTGTTTACCTTGCCAGCAAGCACCATCTGCACGATATCTACAGTTTCCTCGTCGGTGTAGCGCAGACCATTGATGAACTTGCTCTCCTTGTTTGTCTTTTTGAGCATTGCATTAATCTCAGGACCGCCGCCGTGAACGAGAACGATCTTGATTCCCACCAGCGACAGCAGCACGATATCGCTCATTACAGCCTGCTTTAGTTCGTCGTTTGTCATAGCGTTGCCGCCGTACTTTACAACAACTACCTTGTCATGATATTTTTGAAGATAGGGGAGAGCCTCAATCATCACGTTGGCTCTTACATCATAATCTATATGCATCTTTGTATCCTCTCAATTGTTATATTTATATATGAAACGCTAATCTATTAAGTTCTGTATTCTGCATTGATCTTTACATACTCAAAGGTAAGGTCACAGCCCCATGCGATAGCGCTGCCTTCGCCGTCGTGCAGGTCGATAAGTATCTTTACTTCGTCCTCGGAGAGTATCTCGCTTGCTGCTTCCTCGGAGAACTGGATGCCTGCGCCGTTTACGCAAACAGTGAGCTTGCCCTTTTCACTTGCCAGCTCTACAGAAACCTTGTTGATATCAAAGTCAGCTTGTGCATATCCTATTGCGCAGAGGATACGTCCCCAGTTAGCATCGGCAGCAAACATAGCCGCTTTTACGAGGCTTGATCCGATAACGCTCTTTGCAACTATTTTTGCAGTTTCCTCATCGGGAGCACCCTTTACGATGCACTCTAACAGACGAGTTGCACCTTCGCCGTCACGTGCTGTCTCACGGGCCATATTCATCATTACCATGTATAGAGCATTCTCAAATACTTCGTAACTCTTATCTTCGCACACGATCTCAGTGTTCTTTGCAAGACCTGAGGACATCAGCACGAGAGTATCATTAGTAGATGTGTCACCATCAACGCTTACCATGTTGTAGGTGAGAGAATTGACTTTTCTGAGAGCCTTCTCCAGCAGCTCAGAAGAGATAGCTACATCAGTTGTGATAAAAGCCAGCATAGTAGCCATGTTAGGATGAATCATGCCGCTACCTTTGGAGATACCACCAACGTGGCACTTTCTGCCATCCAGTTCAAATTCAACTGCAAGCTCCTTCTTGCGAGTATCAGTTGTCATTATTGCCTCACATGCGTCGCTGCTCTTTTTGGGGGAGAGCTCTTTTACAAGTGTAGGTATCATGACTTTAATTGGCTTGATATTGAGAGGCTGACCAATAACACCTGTAGATCCTACGATAACATCATCAGCATCAATGTCAAGAGCCTCAGCGGCAAGCTCGCACATCTGTTCTGCGATCTCGATACCGTCGTCGTTGCAGGTGTTTGCGTTACCACTGTTTACGATAACGGCTTGTGCATAGCCATTTTCAAGGTGCTTTTTTGTAACCAGAATAGGCGCACCTTTGACCTTATTTGTAGTATAGAGGGCAGCTGTCTTGCATTTTTCAGCGCAGAAGATGAGTGCCAAATCACGCTTTGTTGTGTTTCCAGCCTTAATTCCTGCGATAACACCAGAGGCTGCAAAGCCTTCTGCTGCGCAGACACCGCCGTCTACAAAATTATATCCTTCAAATTTAACCATTTTAGTTTCCTTTCGGGTATCAGACAAGACCAGTTGTCTCGTCTACACCCATCATTATATTAAGGCACTGAACAGCAGCACCGCTTGCACCCTTGCCGAGGTTATCGAGGCGGGAGCAGATTATCATGCGGTCATCATTGCCGTTCACGAAGATCTCCATATTATTTGTGCCGCTGAGATTGCTTGCGCCGATGAATCCATCCTCGGGTGCACCGTCTGGCATAACCTTCAAGAATGTGCTGTCAGCGTAATAGTCTGTAAGGGCCTTGCGTACATCAGCAACGCTGTACTTTTTAGCAAGAAGTCTTGTGTGAATAGGGAGTGAGACCACCATACCGCTGAAATAATCACACACCAGAGGATTAAAAGCGGGAGCATATTCAAGACCGCATATCTTCTGCATTTCAGGGAGATGCTTATGCATCTGTGTGAGAGCATACTGACGGGGGCTGTCGAAATCAGCAGGTCTGTCTGCACTCTCATACACTGCGATAGCCTTTTTGCCGGCACCGCTGTAGCCCGATACTGCGTGAACTGAAACAGGGTAGTCAGCAGGGAGTATACCCAGCTTTACCAGAGGATACACCATAGAAGCAAAACCGCTTGCATAGCATCCGGGAACTGCAACTCTGTTGGAGTTCTGTATCTTTTCTCTGAACTCCTTAGAGAGCTCAGGGAAGCCGTAAGCCCAATCGGGATTAGTTCGGTGTGCGGTTGAAGCATCGATGATACGTACCCTGTCATCTGCAAGGGAGACGGCCTCGATACTAGCCGCATCGGGCAGGCAGAGGAATGTAAAATCCGAGCTGTTTATAAGTTTCTTACGCTCATCGAGGTCTTTTCTCTTGTCTTCATCGATGCGAAGTAGCTCGATATCGTTTCTGCCGGCAAAGCGCTCCAGTATCTTAAGACCAGTAGTGCCTTCCTGACCATCAATATAAACCTTAACCATTGTGCAGTGCCTCCAGTTTTGTTCTAGTTAATTCTATCTGCTTTGCTACGCTTTCGGGGGAGGGCCCACCAAAGGAAAGGCGCTCTCTCACGCAGGTGTCAAGGCTTATTGCCTTATAGACATCTTCGTCGAAAAGCTCAGTCTGCATTTTATAGATATCCAAAGGAAGCTCCTCCAGAGTTGTGCTCATCTTGATACACTGTGCAACGAGACCGCCAGTGATCTTGTATGCGTCACGGAAGGGCATTCCCTTTTTTACGAGGTAGTCAGCGCAGTCGGTGGCATTGATAAATCCTCTTGCTGCAGCTGCACGCATATTGTCCTTGTAGAGTGTCATGGTTTCAAGCATAGGGATAAAGGGAATAAGACACATCTTAAGAGTATCAACAGCATCGAAGATAGCCTCTTTATCCTCCTGCATATCTTTGTTGTATGCGAGAGGCAAGCCCTTCATCATTGTAAGGAGAGTTACGGTGTCGCCGATAACTCTGCCTGTTTTGCCACGGATAAGCTCAGTGACATCGGGGTTCTTCTTCTGCGGCATGATGCTGGAGCCGGTCGCATAAGCGTCGTCGAGTTCAATAAACTTGAATTCCCAACTGCTCCAGAGGATTATTTCCTCGGAGAAACGGGAGAGATGCATCATGCAAATAGCGATAGCAGAAGAAAGCTCGATGCAGCTATCTCTGTCGGAAACACCATCAAGAGAATTCACCATAGCAGCATTCATTCCTAGCAGCTCAGCAGTGCGGTGACGGTTGATGTCATATGTAGTGCCTGCAAGTGCGCCGCTTCCGAGAGGGCAGACATTCATACGTTCAGCGATCTCGTTGAATCGCTCGATATCACGCAGCAGCATCTGTGCATATGCCATCATGTGGTGACCAAATGTAATAGGCTGTGCACGCTGAAGATGGGTGTATCCGGGCATGATAGTTTCGGTGTTTTCCTTGGCAATCTTGCAAAGCACACCAACTAACTCTGCCACGAGATCGGTGAGGTTTTTGATTTCATCACGAAGATAAAGACGGATATCAAGAGCGACCTGATCGTTTCTGGAGCGTGCTGTATGCAGACGTTTTCCCACGTCACCAAGGCGTTTTGTAAGCTCTGCCTCGATAAACATGTGGATATCCTCTGCTGTCATGTCAAGCTGTAAAGCTCCGTTGTCGATATCAGCCAGTATTTCTTTAAGTCCGCCGATAAGCGTGAGGGAGTCCTCCATGCTTATGATGCCCTGTTCACCGAGCATGGTCGCATGGGCTATGCTGCCCTCAATATCGTGTCTGTACATTCTTCCGTCGAAGGAAATGGAGGAGTTGAAGTCATTTACTTTGCTGTCAACGTCCTTTGATGACCTTCCTGCCCACATCATCTGTGCCATAATATTAACCTCATACCTATTTATAAAAATGGATTTAGAGCGGAAAGGCTTTAGCAGCTCCGAAGTGTTGCTATAAACTTTCCCGCCCTAAAAATGTTCTTAATTACTTGTTGTTTCTCTCAGCATCAAGCAGTGCCTTTACCTTGATAGGCAGACCGAACAGGTTGATAAAGCCTGCGGAATCCTTATGGTCATAAACATCGTCCTCACCAAAGGAAGCGAAATCTTCGCTATACAGAGTGTAGGGAGATGTTACACCGGCGTTGATGATGTTGCCCTTGTAGAGCTTCAGCTTAACTTCGCCTGTGCAGGTCTCCTGAGTCTTGTCTACGAAAGCATCCATAGCTTCACGCAGGGGAGTGTACCACTGACCGTTGTATACGATGTCTGCATACTTCTGAGCAAGACCGTACTTGTAATGCTGTGTCTCCTTATCGAGGCAGATAGTCTCGAGGACTTCGTGAGCGTGATACAGGATAGTACCGCCGGGAGTCTCGTAAACGCCTCTAGACTTCATACCAACCAGACGGTTCTCAACTACATCGAACAGACCGATACCGTTCTCGCCGCCGATCTTGTTGAGGGTCTTGATGAGCTTAACGCCATCCATCTTTTCACCGTTGAGTGCAACGGGGATACCCTTTTCAAAGGAGAGAGTGATGTATGTAGGCTTGTCGGGAGCCATCTCGGGAGAAACACCGAGCTCAAGGAAGCCGGGCTTGTTATACTGGGGCTCGTTAGCGGGATCCTCGAGATCCAGTCCCTCATGGGAGAGATGCCACAGGTTCATATCCTTGGAGTAGTTTGTTTCTCTGGTGATCTTAATGGGAACATTGTGAGCCTCAGCGTACTCGATCTCCTGATCTCTTGTCTTGATGTCCCAGATTCTCCAGGGAGCGATGATAGCGAGGTCGGGAGCGGGAGCCTTGATAGTCAGCTCAAAACGAACCTGGTCGTTGCCCTTACCGGTGCAACCGTGGCAGATAGCGTCAGCGCCCTCTCTGCGAGCGATCTCAACAAGACGCTTAGCGATAGGAGGACGAGCGAAAGATGTACCGAGCAGATAGCCCTCATACTTTGCACCTGCCTTCAGTGTAGGCCATACGAAATCGTTAACGAATTCGTCCTGAATGTCCTCAATGTAAAGCTTGGTAGCACCAGTTTTCTTAGCACGCTCCTCGAGACCTTCGATCTCAGCGTCCTGTCCAACGTTACCAGCTACGCAGATTACTTCGCAGCCTTCGTAGTTTTCATGCAGCCAGGGGATAATGATAGAGGTATCAAGACCGCCGGAGTATGCAAGTATGATCTTTTTGATTTCTTTTGCCATGATGTTTTTCTCCTTCAAGAATTTTATTTACAATTGATATTATACTCTCTTTTTTTTAAAAGTCAAGAGTATTTATACATATATATGAATAATATGCATTGTTTTTGCACTTTTTTACACATTTAGAATAAAGGACACTACTAGAAATATTTGTTTGTCCTGTTTTTGATCTTTGGCAGGCTTTTGCTCAACAAGGTTTTTGACGTGTTGATATTTTTATATCATTCTTGAATAATATACACTAAAATGTATAAAATAATCTTCTTTTATGTTATTGACATATTATCTGTTCATGTTTATAATAAAAGTATGAATGTTCATCTTTCGTGTTGGAATGAACGGAATGGAGGGCTTTAATATGCAGATGAACGAAAAGATCGAGATCATGCTGGACAGGCGCAGGCTCAGAAAAACTGAATTTGCAGACAAGGTAGGCATTACATACCGTGCTTTTGCAAATTATATGAATGGTAGTCGTCGTCCTCGGCCGGCGATACTTCAGCGTATTGCTGATGAGCTTGATATGACAACCGATTTTTTGCTTGATGATGAGCAGGCCATTGAACTCACTGTTGAGGAGCGTTTTATCAAGAGAAGATGTCGCACTGAGGCTGAACGCCTTGCAGTTGCAAACATCTTTCAGCAGGCTCACGGGCTTTTTGCGGGCAATACTATAGATGAGGAGAGTATTGAGGATTTCCTTGAATGTATTCTTGAGATACATCGTCATGCACATCAGGGTGAAGAACGAGAGTGATCATGGAGCATATTATTGATCTTGCAGATGCGCTTAATGCTGAATACGGCGGCAGAGATGTTTATGCCACCGCTGAAAACAGTGGTATAATTCTATGGTTCCGAAAGCTGGGAAATCTCAAGGGTTTTTATATGCGTGAGAACGGGCAGCGCTACATTATAATTAATAAAGCTCTTGACAGTGCTATGCAAAAGACTGTCTGTGCCCACGAGCTAGGTCACGATAATCTCCACCGAGAGCTTTCCGAGGCTGGTATAAGGGATACAACTATGTTCCTCGACAGCAACCGTACAGAGCGTGAAGCGAACCTCTTTGCAGCTGAGCTCCTTATAAGTGATGATGAGCTGCTGAGTGAGCTTGAATATAATCCGGGCATCGAGGCATTAAGCTACACATTTGATGTACCACCTGAGGTCATTCGATACAAGCTGGAGATACTTAATTTCAAGGGGTATCATTTTGATCTTGAAGCCGCAAACAGTGATTTTTTGAAACCACAGTGATTTTTTATATTATGTTGAAAGGATGTTTTGATATGGCAACCATTAATTTAAGCAATCAGATCAAGTTTTTCCGTGAGGATCGAGGCATTTCTGTTGAATGGCTCGCAGCGGAGCTTGGTGTATCTCAGCAGGAGATAGAACAGTGGGAGAGTGGTGAAACATATCCTGAGCTTTCTTTGCTACCTGATATTGCTGAGTTTTTTGATACTACAACAGACAACCTTCTGATGGGCAATGGGCTTGATGTGATGACCTATGAGGGAATAATGGAGCATATCCTGCATATTGCTGATGCTATCCGTTCCAGGGGTACATTATATATTGATGAGTATGTTTCTGAGATGGAGGGCTATGAGCCTTTGAAGATCGGACTGAAGCTCATGGATTTCATGGATATCGGTAGCATCAGAAGCGTTCTGCGATTACTGATTCCTGCGGACTATAAGCTGCTCATACCTGCGATCATGGGTATTGAGCTTATTAAGTCTGGCTGCACTCCTAGCTCTATAAAGGAAAAGATCGAAAATGCTGTCGCTGAGACAGAGGCACGCATGGCTGCTATGTGTACAGATAATGCATAAGGGCAGCTATGACGATGAGCCAAAAAGCATTGAAAATATGCGTAGGTTTGCAGCTGAAAACGGATATGAGGAAGATTTCTCTGATGGAAGGTATCATCATGAGATATACTTGTCGGATCCCAGACGGTGTTCGGCAGCAAGGCTGAAAACGATTATCCGTCATCCTGTTCGCAGGAAATAAAGCTAATACAGATAAAACGAAAGGAATAAACTAATGGATATAAAACAGACACTCCGTATGTTAACGGAGAAAACAGGGGTATCGGGTGATGAATTTGCTGCCTCTCACGTTGCGTTGGAGCTTCTTCGTGAATATGCTCCCAATGCCGAGATAGACCTGTTCGGCAATGTTACCGCCGTAATTAAAGCCCCCGTTGAGGGCGCAAAGACCCTGATGCTTGATGCACACATTGATCAGATAGGCATGATAGTTACCTACATTGACGACAAGGGATTTGTGAAAGCGGGAGCCTGTGGCGGGCTGGACTTGCGCACTATGTTGGCGCAGACGGTCGTTGTTCATGGCAGGGAGGATGTGCTCGGTGTGATATCCACATTACCTCCTCATGTATCATCGGATCATAGCAAGGTTCCTGAAATAGGGGATATCTGCATCGATATTGGCATGACTAAAGAACAGGCAGAGCAGATCATTTCTCTCGGCGATAGAATTATTGTAAAGTCAAAATTCCGTGAGCTTTCAGAGAATATCGTTTCATCCCCTGCGATAGATGACAGGAGTGGAGTTTGTGCGATACTTGCAGCTCTTGATATGCTGAAAAGCAGAAGCTTGCGATATGATCTGGCAATCTGTTTCTCGGCTCAGGAGGAAACGGGCGAGCGAGGAGTAAAGCAGGCTGCGTATCGTTTAGCACCTGACGAAGCGATCGCTGTTGACGTATCCTTTGGCAGCACTCCTGACAGTGCTGCCCATGAAACTGCAGATCTTGGCAGCGGAGTGATGATAGGCACATCTGCCGTACTCAGCCGTGAGATGACAAACACCCTCAGATCCATGGCAGAGTGCAGCAAGATCCCCTATACGGTGGAAGTTATGCCATCCTCCACAGGCACGAATGCTGACGCTATCGCAGTTAACCGCAACGGAGTGAAATGCTGCACGCTGTCTATACCCCTGCGATATATGCATACATCTATCGAAACTATAAATATGAAGGATATCGAAGCAACAGCAAGGCTTATATGCGAATATGCGGGAGGTGAGCAGAATGTTTAATGAGCTTAAAAAGATATGCGAGCTTGACGGTGCATCGGGTGATGAAGGCAGAGTGCGTGAGTATATTATGTCCTGTATCTCTGCTGATGAGATGATGGTTGATAACCTCGGAAACCTGTTGGTATTCAAAAAGGGCAAAAAAGAGCCCAAAAACAAGATAATGATCGCTGCTCACATGGATGAGGTCGGCTTTATGGTAACTGACATCATGAGTGAGGGTTTTCTGCGCTTTGGTGCTGTAGGTGGCATCGATCCGAGGGTAGTTCTCGGCAGGGCAGTGCGCTTTGAAAATGGAACCCTTGGTGTTATTGGTACAAAGGCAACACATCAGCAAACCGCTGACGAGCGCAAAAAAGCTCCGGATTTTGATGCTATGTATATCGATATCGGTGCTACGACTAAGGAAGATGCTGAAAAGCTAGTGGAACGTGGCAGTTATGCCTACTTTGATAGTGATTTTTTTGCTTTCGGCGATGATTTCATCAAAGGTAAGGCAATAGATGACCGTGCAGGCTGTCAGATAATGATAGACATGATAAACAGCGATCTTGAGTATGATACTTGGTTTGCCTTTACAGTGCAGGAGGAAGTTGGCACTCGTGGCGCAAAGGCAGCTGCGTTTACGATAGCTCCCGATATCGCTCTTGTACTGGAAACCACTACTGCCTGTGATATTGCCGGTGTTGGCGGTGACAAGCGTGTATGCGAGCTCGGTAAGGGCTGTGTTGTGTCTTATATGGACAGGGCTACTGTATACGACAGGGAGCTTTACCGACTTGCGTTTGATATTGCTAAGGCGAATGATATTGCTGTTCAGACCAAGACTCTTGTTGCTGGTGGCAATGACAGCGGAGCTATCCATGTAAGCGCAGGCGGTGTACGTACTTGTACCCTTTCGGTGCCTTGTCGCTATCTTCACTCACCCTCCTGTGTAATTAAGGAGAGTGACTATGTCGCTGTTAAAAGTCTTGCTGGCTTAATGCTTAATGCGGTTGCTGATCTATGATACAGCGAGTTACTGACCAATCGCAGCTTTTTAAGCTTCCGCTAAAGGGAATAGAGCCGCAAAAGATAAGGGCGCTATTCTATGCTTACGGAATGCAGTATGATTTTTGTCGCTTTTATGAGCAGGATGATGCTTGCTTTGTTGCGCTCTTCGGAGGTTCGGCAGTGATCGGCGGAGATAGCGTGAACTACAGAGAGTTAGCGGATTTTCTCGTTTTTAGTGGAGTGGTTGATATCTTCTGTTCTGTGACAGCAGGTGAAGCGTTGCAAAAGTGTCTTGCTATGAAAAGAGAAATCGTTAATTTGATGCGATTTTGTGGAACTGCGCTTCCTGCTGAAGTCAACAGCGGACCTGCACTTTCCGAGGTATATGAAATCATTTCAAAATCCTTTGATATTGAGTTTGAGTCGTGGTATCTAGATATGTCGCATCGTGTGCGTCATGGAGTGGCAAAATGTTTCACTATTGAAAACAGTGCAGCCTGCGTATTACAGCATGATATCAATGGTGAGGCTCTGATATCGCAAGTAGCCACCCTTGTTGAAAGCAGGGGAAATGGCTATGCGAGGCGGCTTATTCATGAGGTTTGCCGACGCTGTAAAGGTAGTGAGGTTTATGTTATATGTGAGGATATGCTGTTAGATTTTTATGAAAAGCTCGGTTTTGTTAAATGCGGCGAGTGTGTTGTATTTTCAGCTGAATGAATTATGGAGGAATGCCTATGTCAGTAAGAATTCTCGAAATAAAGCAGGAAAACTGCCCAGCTACCCGCCTTATCGGAAGAAGATATAATAGCAGCCCTGATTGGGGCGAGTGGTGGGAAAATGACCTGTTTTCAGCATTAGAGCAGCTTGAATGTTTGCCTTTCAACGGCGATGCGTACATTGGAGCTGTACATATCGTTGATGGTATGCCCGAATATTGGATAGGTATGCTGTTTCCGGCAAACACCGAAGTTCCCGATGGTTATGTTTATATTGATATAGAGCCGATCCAATATGCTGTTTGTTATTTGCAGGATAAGGAAGGCAGCGGCGACTTCTACACCATGGAAACTCACAATATATGTCTTAATGAGTTGAAAGCGCATGGATTTAATCGTAAAGAGGATGACTGGTGCTTTGAGAGGTACAATTGCCCGAGATTTACTACACCTAATGGGAATGGAGAAGTGATCTTGGACTATTTAATATCTATAGAGGATTGATTAAGGCGTTATGGTTGAGTTGAGAGATATTACAAAGGAAAATATCGAACAGGTACTGCGTTTGAGCATATTTGAAGAACAAGAAGGCTTTGTGTCTTCAACCGCTTATTCTCTTGCGCAGGCTTGGGTGTATCGGAGTACAGCTTTCCCGTTTGCTATATATTGTGATGAAACTTTGGTGGGATTTGTTATGCTGGGATACTACGAGCAAAAGCATCAGCACACATTATGGAAATTTCTCATTGACAGGCAGTATCAAGGTAATGGATATGGCAGAAAGGCTTTGATGCTTGCAATCAGATATCTTATAGAAAATTTTGATGTTAAAGAGGTGTTTACAGGTGTGGCTTTCGGAAATGATATTGCGAGGTCGCTATATCGGTCGGTCGGATTTAAAGAAACGGGTGAGGTTGATGATTTTCAGCTTGAAATGAAACTGGAGATAAATGATAAAGCCTTGTATAAATAGAAATTAAGCCTTAGAGTATATTGTTCTCTAAGGCTTAGTTTATTTATCCTCGTTCTTTATTTTATTGAGTGGATTGTTCATCATTGCATTTTGCATCTGCGCATTTGATACATGGGTATATATCTGGGTCGTATTGAGGTTTTCATGTCCCAGCACATCTTTCAGTACACGTACATCAACTCCGTTCTGATACATGAGGGTTGCAGCGGTATGGCGCAGCTTATGTGGAGAAAGTCCCATGTTGTCAAGTCCGCAGCTTTTGAAGCAGTCATCGACTATCTGTTCAACACGTCGGTTAGATATTCTTGTGCCACGCTTGCTGACAAAAAGGGCATCTGTCTTGACGGTGTTAGGTCGTAAGCCGGCTTCAATGCGCTGGGATTCATCTTTAATATTGGGATTGATATAGTCATTGTAGGCATTTACACAAGCGTCATTAAGATAGATGATTCGCTCCTTGCTGCCTTTACCTAGTACTTTAAGTGAGTGTATCTCGTTGCCCTCAGCGTCATGTGTGCTGCGGATATCCCTAACATTAATGCCTACCAGTTCGCTAAGACGTATGCCACAGTTAAGGAAGAATGTGACGATGCAGTAGTCACGTTTCTGCGCCGGAGTATCTATGTTTTTTAGCATATCGACTGCCTGCTCTAGTGTAAGATATTTTGGAAGCGCAGGCTTCGGGGAGGGAAGCTCCAGATTCGCCATAGGGCTGACATTAAACAAAAATTTATTGTTGGTCAAATATTTGAAAAACTGTCTGAGAGCAACTGCTTTGCGATATCTTGCCTTGTGCCCGTTGCTCATTTCATTTGCCTCGAATATGAGAAAATCCTGAGCCATCATAAGATCAGCGTTTTTGATATCTTTTTCGGTTATGTCTGAGATGTCGATCGTGTTGAACTCTTCGGTGCTAACATTGACCTTTCCGGTGCTGAATTTATAATATCTTAGGAAGCTACGAAGATCGGTGTAATAATTGAGAATCGTAAGGTCGGAGCGGTTTTTTACAAGCTTGAGATAGGTGAGATAGTCTTTAAGAAGCTGCGGAGCGTCATCGAATTTGTTCATAAGTACACCTCGTGTCGTCAGTGATTGCGTATAATTTATTTTAACATAGAATCATATTAAAATCAATAGCATTAGTAAATTTTCAATACAATCTATTGACATTTGTACGAATATATTGTACAATATTTATTGAAGGTAGTGATGGACTGCCAGAAAATTTTTTTATATCGGCATTCAGCCGCATAATGAAAGGAGTTCCAAAATGGGATTAATTAAAGCTGCGATCAATGCTGTAAGTGGTAATCTTTCAGATCAGTACAAGGAATACTTTATATGTGAGTCTATGCCTTCTGATACGCTTGCTGCAAAGGGTGTAAAGAAGATCGGTAGAGGCGGTACAAATAACGGTAATGACAATGTCATTACAGATGGTTCGGTCATTGCTGTAAATGAGGGTCAGTGTGCTCTTATCATTTGCGATGGTAAGGTTGCTGAGGTCTGCAACGAGCCAGGTAGATTTGAATACAAGTCGGGTGAGGCTCCTTCCGTTTTCAGCGGCGATCTGGGTGACAGTCTTATCAACTCGCTCAAGGACATCGGTTCACGAATTTCTTTCGGTGGTCAGGCAGTGCATGATCAGCGTGTATACTACATAAATATGAAGGAAATGATGGGTGCCAAGTATGGTACCGTTAATCCCATTCCTTTCCGTGTTGTTGACAGAAACATCGGTCTTGATATTGATGTCGAGCTTCGCTGCAATGGTGAGTATGCATATCAGATCACCAATCCTGTTCTGTTCTTCACAAACGTATGTGGAAACTTCTCTGATCCTGAGTATAAGAGAAGCAACCTTGACAGTATGCTCAAGTCTGAGATCCTCACTGCATTGCAGCCTGCGCTCGGTAAGATTTCTGAGATGGGTATCCGTTACAGCAGCATTACTAATCACACCATGGAGATTTGTGATGCACTTAATGAGATCTTATCCCAAAAGTGGTCCGAAAAGCGTGGCATGTTGATCACATCTTTCAATATCAACTCTGCAACCATCCCCGATGAGGATGAGAAGATGATCAAGGAGCTGCAGCGCAAGGCTGTTATGCGTGATCCTACAATGGCTGCTGCTACTTTGGTTGAGGCACAGGGTGAGGCAATGAAAACTGCTGCAGGTAACGCTGGCGGAGCTATGGTAGGTTTTTATGGTATGAATATGGCTCAGCAGCAGGGTGGTTTTAATGCAAATAATCTGTATCAGATGGGTGCAGTGCAGCAACAGCAGATGATGCAGGCTCAGCAGGCACAGGCACCTGTTCAGGCTGCTCCTGCGGCTGCATCCGCTCCTGCAGCTGCTGGTACATGGAAGTGCAGCTGTGGTGCACAGAATAGTGGAAAATTCTGTGCTGATTGCGGAGCGCCTAAGCCTGCTGATAATTTCTGGAGCTGCTCTTGTGGTGCTCAGAATAAGGGTAAGTTCTGCGCTGAGTGTGGCAAACCTAAGCCTGCTGGTGCGCCTCTCTTCAAATGCGATAAGTGCGGTTGGGAGCCCGAGGATCCTAAGAATCCTCCAAAGTTCTGTCCCGAGTGTGGCGATCCTTTTGATGCAAACGATATAGTTTGATATTAGCATAATAACAGATGCGGCTCTTTTACAGAGCCGCATTTTCTGCTTGACTACAAATTCAAATTGTGATATAATCATAATGTATGTTATTATTTTAAGAAAGAGGTATGAATATGACAAAGATAGACGTGTTTTCAGGCTTTCTCGGTGCAGGAAAGACCACCCTTATCAAAAAGCTGCTTAAGGAGGCTTATGCAGGCGAAAAGCTGGTGCTCATCGAGAACGAATTCGGCGAGATAGGTATTGATGGCGGCTTTATGAAAGACGCTGGCATCTCTGTAACCGAGATGAATCAGGGCTGCATTTGCTGCTCCCTTGTTGGCGATTTCGGAAAGGCTCTCGGACAGGTACTGGAGCAGTATGCTCCCGACCGCATCCTTATTGAACCCTCTGGAGTTGGTAAGCTGAGTGACGTGTTGAAGGCTGTTTTGGATGTCAAGAGTGATGATATCGTACTTAACAGCTACACCACGGTTGCAGATGCATCTAAGATTAAAATGTATATGAAGAACTTCGGTGAGTTCTATAAAAATCAGATTGAAAGTGCAAAAACAATCATTCTCAGCCGTTCTCAGAAGCTCAGTGAGGAAAAGCTTGCAGCGGCTGTTGAGATGATCCGACAGCTCAACGATAAGGCTACTATCGTGACTACTCCATGGGATGATATTGATGGCAAGCAGATACTTGCTGCTATGGAAAGCGAGAACAAATTTGCAGAAGAGCTTCTTGCCGATGAGGAGATATGTCCTGTATGCGGCCATTCTCATGAGCATCACCACCATGAGCACGATGAAGAGTGCCACTGTCATGATCACGATCATGAGCATCACCACCACGAGCATGGTGAGGAGTGCCACTGCCACGATCACGATCATGAGCATCACCATCACGAGCACGGTGAAGAATGTACCTGTGGCTGTCACGACCATGATCATCACCATCACCACCATGCTGACGAGGTTTTCTCTACCTTTGGTGTTGAAACGGCTAAGAAGTTCACTAAGGACGAGCTTGAAGCTGCACTTGCAAAGCTTTCCGATGATGAGTACGGTTCAGTGCTTCGTGCAAAGGGCATCGTAGCAGGTGCAGATGGTGTTTGGTATCATTTCGACTTTGTTCCTGAGGAGTACGAGGTCCGCACAGGCTCTGCTGATGTAACAGGCAGAATGTGCGTTATCGGCGCAAAGCTTGCTGAAGAAAAGATAAAGTCACTGTTTGGCGTTTAATTCGGAGGTATCGTTATTATGGAAATGCCCGCATATCTCATTACAGGCTTTCTCGAAAGCGGAAAGACCTCATTTATTCTTGATACTATTCAGGATAAGCAATTCAGCAGGGGAGAGCGTACTCTGATAATCGCCTGTGAGGAGGGTGAGGTCGAGTATGAGGAGAAGATATTAAAGGCTGCAAAGTGCGTTGTTGAATATATTGAAGATGAGGACGACTTCAACTCAGAGTATCTTGAGAGCCTTGTAAAGAAACACAAGCCTACACGCATTATGATAGAGTATAATGGCATGTGGAGCCTTCGAACAATGGCAGAGCGTGCCCCTAAGGACTGGCTGTTCTACCAGATATTCATGTTCCTTGATTACTCGAAATACAATATCTATATGAATAATATGCGTCAGCTTCTTAGCGATAATGTAGCTGTTGCAGATATTCTTATCTTTAACCGTATTGAGCGTGGTTCTATGGACAAAAAAGCTATCCGTCGCACTATCAAGGCTCTGAATCCTCGTATTGAGATGATGTTTGAGTATACCGACGGATCTGTAGAGCAAGGCTTCCAGGGCGATGAAGATATGCCATTTGATATAAAGGCTGATCCTGTAGTGATCGAGCATGACGATTTTGGCTTGTGGTACATCGATATAATGGATAAAATGGAACGTTACAAGGGCAAAAATGTCCGTGTGAAAGGTATGGTGTTCCGTGCTTCAAATGTTCCGGAAGAATATTTTGTTATCTCCCGTCGTGCAATGACTTGCTGTGCTGATGATATCGCAGTTATCGGCATTCTTTGTAAAACTCCTGAAGGTAAGAATTACGAAAAAGGGGAATGGGTAGAGGTTTGCGGTGAGATAACTCTTGAAAAGCAGGCTTGCTATAAGGGTATCGGGCCGGTGCTTGTTGCAAAGGAGATCGCTCCCACTGAGAAAGCAGACGACGAGCTTGTATATTTCAACTAAAATTCTTAGCGCAGCCAGAGACTATGGCTGCGCTGAAATATATGGAGAGAATATATGAAGGATAGACTTTTCACTGTTCGCTTGTCTGACGATTGTCTGGCTGTAGAGATAATCGATCAGACCTTGCTGCCGAATAAGATACGATTTCTTCGCTTAGAAACCGCAGAGGATATTTGGGAAGCCATCTTCAAACTTAGGGTGAGAGGAGCCCCAGCTATAGGTGTTACCGCAGGTTTTGGAATGTATGTCTTAGCTCAGCAGATACCTGAGGAGGATGATTTTCTTTCACAGCTTGAGCGTATTGGAGAGTATCTTGATTCATCCCGCCCCACTGCTGTTAATCTAAGCTATGCTGTAAAGCGTATGCTGGAAGTTGCCAGAAAAAATGTGCACCTCACTAGGAAAAGTTTACTGGATACGCTCAAAGCTGAGAGCATTGCAATCTATGACGAGGATAGGGCAATGTGTCGTGCAATATCTGAAAATGGTTTGAAGCTTGTCAAGAATGGTTATGGAATACTTACTCACTGTAATGCTGGTGCTCTTGCAGCCACTGAATATGGAACTGGGCTAGGCACTCTGCTGCTTGGCAAGGAGCTAGGCTATGATTTCAAGGTCTACAGCGATGAAACAAGACCACTCTTACAGGGCGCAAGGCTTACAGCATTTGAACTTGAGCATGCGGGGATAGATGTAACGCTGATATGCGACAATTCAGCATCGCTGCTGATGAAGCAGGGGAAAATACAAGCCTGTTTTGTAGGTTGTGACAGGGTAGCTGCTAATGGTGATACCGCTAACAAGATTGGCACACGCTCGGTTGCTGTTAATGCCAAGTATCACAATATTCCGTTTTATGTGTTCTGTCCATCCTCAACGATAGATTTTAATTGCAAAAGCGGCGATGATATAGTAATAGAGGAGCGCAGCTGCGATGAAATAAAATCGTTGTTTTTTGAGACTTCAGTTGCTCCTGAAAATGTAAAATGCTACAATCCTGCTTTTGATGTCACCGATGCCGAGCTTATCACTGCTATAATCACTGAAAAGGGTATTGCAAGGTATCCTTATACCGAAAGCCTAGCAACGCTTTTTCATAATGAGGTTACAATATGATAAAAGATGAACGCTTTGACGGGGGAAGACCATTTGACTGGGGTAAAGCCTCTGAGGATTATGCAAAATACAGGGATATATATCCCCATGAGTTCTATGAAAAGCTGCTTTCTCTCAAATTGTATGAGAATGGTACGAGCGTACTTGATATCGGTACAGGAACAGGCGTTTTGCCTAGAGCTTTGTATCATACAGGTGTGAAGTTTACTGGAACGGATCTATCTTCCGAACAGATAGCACAGGCAAAGCTTCTTGCTGCTGAAAAGGGTATGAGCATAGAATTTCATGTTGGTGGGGCTGAGGAACAGTTGTTTCCTGCTAATAGTTTTGATACAGTTACAGCATGCCAGTGTTATTGGTATTTCGACCACGCAAAAGCAGCTGAGGCATTGTATGCACAGCTAAAGCCGCAGGGAAGACTGGCGTTCATCGTTATGAATTGGCTTCCGTATGAGGATGAAATTGCAGCTGAAAGTGAAAAAATGGTACTAAAGTTCAATCCATCATGGAATGGGTACGGCTTCAAGCGCCAACTAATCGAAGCACCGCAGCCGTATCTTGAGTATTTTAATGTTGAGCAGCAGGAGCAGTTTGACATAAATGTTCCGTTCACCCGTGAGGGATGGCATGGAAGGATGAAAGCTTGTCGAGGTGTAGGTGCAAGTCTTGATGCGGAGAATTATGCGAAATTTGATGCTGAGCATCTCGAAATGTTGAAGAAATACCCTGATTGCTTCGATATCCTGCACTATGCAGCGATAACGATCTTAAGATCAAGAAAGGAGTGTTGATATGAAACTTAGATTTTACAATGCAAAAATAATGCCTATGATTGATGATACTATCATTGATGGTGAGCTCCATACTGATGGTGGTAGAATAACATATGTTGGTGCAACCAGTGCGTCGCAGGATGTATTTGATCGAGAGATAGATCTTTCGGGAAAGCTGATAATTCCAGGCTTCAAAAACGCACATACTCATTCTGCAATGACGTTCCTTCGTAGCTATGCAGATGACCTGCCCCTCAATGAATGGCTCTATGAGCAGGTATTTCCTCATGAAGCAAAGCTCACTGAGGAGGCTATCTATGTTTTCACTCAGCTTGCCAATATGGAGTATCTTACCAGCGGTATCACTTCTAGCTTTGATATGTATTTCAAGCTGGACAGCTATGTTAAGGCTAATGTCGATATGGGTTGCAGGACTGTACTTTGTGGTTCGATCAACGATTTTGGTGGTACTGTCGAAGGTATTGAGGAAGAATACAATAAGTATAACGGTATAAATGAGCTTATCAGCTATCAACTCGGTTTTCATGCAGAGTATACTACAAAACGTGAAACACTGGAAGGTATGGCTGCTCTCTCTCAAAAATACAAGGCTCCCATGTATACTCACAACAGTGAAACCAAGTCTGAGGTGGATGGTTGCAAGGAACGTTATGGTATCACACCAACACAGCTTTTTGAAAAGCTTGGTATGTTGGAATATGGCGGCGGTGGATTTCACTGCGTATGGTTCGATGAAAGGGATATGGAGATATATCGTGACAAAGGTCTTTGGATGGTAACAAACCCTTCCTCTAATCTGAAGCTTGCCAGCGGAATTGCTCCTATCTGCAAGATGCGCAGAAATGGCATGAAACGTTTTGCAATTGGTACTGACAGTGCAGCAAGTAATAACTGCCTTGATATGTTTAGGGAGATGTTCCTTGTAACAGGATTGCAGAAGGTGCGTGAGAATGATGCATCTGCCTGCCCTGCATTTGATGTGCTTGAAATGGCAACAAAGGGTGGTGCACTTGCGATGGGGTTAAAGGAGTGCGACACTCTGGAGATTGGAAAATGCGCTGACTTCGCAGTGATAGATCTGATGCAACCTAATATGCAGCCTATTCACAATATTGCAAAAAATCTCGTATACTCAGGCAGCAAGCATAATGTTTGCATGACTGTTGTAAACGGTAAGATCCTATATGAAGACGGTAAGTTTACAACTGTTGATGCTGCGGAGGTTTATTCAAGAGCAAACAAGCTTGCAAGAGAGATCTGCTCTTAAAAAATTGCAAACACTTTCCAATTATATTTTTCTTTATCGAGTTCATAATATTACTGCAGCGACGAAGAGAAAGCGCTGCAACAATGATACACTCAACGGCATATCGCCCGAGAGTGTATCGGGCGATATTTTATCTATAAGGAGAATATTATTATGGCATCCAATAAGAAGACTAAGAGCGCACTTAACAGCATCAAGATGCAGGCAGCTAACGAGGTAGGTGTATCCCTTAACAACGGTTACAACGGTGACCTGACAGCTAAGCAGGCTGGTTCTATCGGCGGTCAGATGGTAAAGAATATGATCGCATCCTATACCAACCAGCAGAACTCTGCTCAGTAACCAAGCTCTGACAATTTAATAAACAAATCCCCCTCGCAATAGTGAGGGGGATTTGACATGAGATATATTGTGTGATATAATTAGAAAAAAGATACCAGGAGGTCTTAAAGTGTACATTGAAAAATATTGGGATAACTATATCGGCGGCTCTGACGACAGCATGACGCTGCTTGACTATCTTGCTGAAAAGGGACAGGAGGAGCTTTATCTTTGGGAGATATTCTCCGAAAGCGGTCTTGATAAGCTTGAAAGCTTTGCTGCAACTGATGGCGAGCTTATCCTTCCTATCGAGGGCATGGAAGCACCGATAAGCTATGCGATCTCATTGATAGCCGACCTTGCTGCGATAATGCTGGAGTGTAAAATAAATGGCAGTGTCAGTCTCAGTGCTCTGAGCGATATGCACGATGAGGAGCTGACTTTCCGCATCATTGCAACAGATGAGGAGCAGGAGCTAATAAACAAGGCACTTAGCGATTTTGTAGCTGCACCTCTTACATACGATATCAGTGAGATGATGGAGGAAGAAGAGCTCCTCGAAATGGCTGACATCTGCGAAACCCTTAGAAAAGAACTTTATGAGTGAACATAAAGCCTGAGAGAAATACTCTCAGGCTTTATCTATATATGCACTATTTTTCGCTATTGCCACATTCAGTACAAATACCTCTTAGTGTGAATGAAACTGCCGTGAGCGAATGTCCGTGGGCTTTTACAGCATCATTTACTAGCTCTTCGGCATTTATTTCGATGTCATATACACGCATGCACCTATCGCATACCAAATGGCAGTGACTGTCAGTGCGACCGTCGAAACGGTCGCTGCCGTCAGCAATTGGTATTTTTAATAGCATACCCATTTCACTAAGTTGATTTAGGTTGCGGTATACAGTTCCTAGACTAAGTGCAGGATTGTCTGCTTTAAGTGCCGTATACACTTGATCTGCAGTGGGGTGAATGGGGAAGTTTCTGACTTGATTATATATCATTTCTCGCTGTCGTGAAAATTTCATATTCTCCTCCTTTGATTATCATAATAGTAATTGTTATTATTATATACTATTAACTCCCATTTGTCAATAAGAATTTTATGTTAATGCATTGGTGGTCAGATTGTATTAAATATGTGACTGCCTATGGATCAGAAACGAAAGCGGCTGCATGGAAGCAGCCGCAGAGGGATAATTTTTTACAAAATGATGCAGATAAGTCCGCCGCAGCCATCGTTGATAATACGTTGAACAGTTTCTTGAAGTTTCATGCGTGCATCGGTAGGCATTCGGTACAGCTTATTATGCAGCCCTTCGTTAACAAGATCGTGCAGTGACTTGCCGAAGATGTTGCTTTCCCATATTTTGGTTGGGTTTTCCTCAAAGTCTGTAAGCAGATAGCTTACAAGCTCTTCGCTCTGCTTTTCACTGCCAACTATTGGGTTTATTTCGGTGGTGATATTTGCTGCCATCATATGGATAGAGGGGGCGCTTGCTTTCAGGCGAACGCCGTATTTTCCGCCCTGTTTGATTATCTCAGGCTCTTCAAGGCTGAGTTCATCCATTGTCGGCAGTACGATGCCATAACCAGTTGCTGCAACCTCGTCAAGGGCTGTACGAACACGTTCATACTTGCGTTTGATCTCTGCGAGCTCTATCATACAGGGCATTAGATCGCCTTCGTCACGTAGCTCAATACCTGTTACATCCCCAAGTATCTGATAGAAAAGCTCTGGCAGCAGTGAAACATTGATTATGCCCGTTCCTGTACCAAGGTCGATGTTATCCAGTGTTGCAGCGGCAATATGGCAGCAGTTGGACAGCTTTGCCGCCACATTTTTTACGTCACTGATGCCGTTAACATCCGCAGCTGCATCTTTCAAGGCAGAAATGATATCTTTTTTCAGCCAGTGCTCTTTGTCGAGGGAGTTGATCCACTTTGGCATACGCACCTTTATTTCGCTTACAGGAAATTGTAGCAGTAGCTCACCAAGGATGGATTTGATTTGTTCTTCATCAAGGTCTATGCAATTGATGGGTAGAACGGCAGTGCCATATTTTTCAGATAGTTCCTTTGCAAGTTGCTTGCTGTGCGCTGAGGAGGGCTTCTCGCAGTTTAACAGCATGACAAACGGCTTGTTGATCTCGTGCAGCTCAGAAACTATCTTTTCTTCTGCCTGCTCGTATTCGCTGCGAGGAATATCTGTTATGCTGCCATCTGTAGTTACGACGATGCCTACAGTAGAGTGCTCGGTGATGACCTTACGTGTGCCTACCTCGGCAGCCATATTAAATGGGATCTCCTCATCGAACCAGGGTGTCATAACCATGCGTGGGGCTTCATTTTCGATGTAGCCGATAGCACTGGGCACGATGTAGCCGACGCAATCAATTAGGCGTACATTCATGCTTTCGCCCTCATCGAGTGTGATGGAAACAGCCTCTTCTGGGACGAACTTTGGCTCAGTTGTCATGATAGTTTTGCCAGCTGATGACTGTGGTAGCTCATCGTTTGCACGTTCTTTGCGGTATTCGTCATTGATATTTGGGATCACGAGGCTGTTCATGAACCTGCTGATAAAAGTGGATTTGCCCGATCGAACTGGTCCAACGATTCCAATGTAGATATTTCCACCTGTACGTCGAGCGATATCAGAGTAAATAGAGTTGTTCATATCTTTTCTCCTTTATTATACTGTAGGGATAAGCACCATACCGTTAAGTGGTGAGGTGGCATCGTCAAGATCGTTGTCACGCATGATTGCACTGACGGTGGTGTTGTAACGTTTTGCGATACTCCAGCAATCCTCGGTGCCGTTTGCATAACAAATGCGCATAGCAAAATCGGTATCTTTAGACTTTGGCTTATCTTCAAGGATTGTTATAGCGCTGAGTACTTCAAGCTGGATGAGATCTTTCATCATCATACAGCAATTGATCTTTGTAGATATGTCGAGAGTTCCGTCTGTTTTGATGGAGTAACCGATATCAGAAATAATAGCACTATGATCAATCATCGGATCCTGCGAGGTTATGCTCACAGGTATGATCTCTTCAAAGGCTTCCTGCTTTTCAATCCAGCAGGGTACGCCGCCTGTAAGCTTACCGATTGCTCTGCAGCAAAGCTGACCAGTGATCAACAGTTCATTTTCGCTCTTAATACGACATGTGACATTTGAAAGCTCTCCGATACAATCCCACACTGCTTCAAATGTATCGCTTCCTGCGCCTATGTTGCAGTGGAGATCGATACAGTGCTCGAACTTGCGTTGATTAGTAGCTGCTTTTATGATCGAAGAATGCTTCTCGGTCTCAAATTCAGTGGAGTAAGCGTCGATAGGAATGAAGACTGTATGTTCTTTTGAAGCTTTTATACTGCAAGAGAGCAGCAGTTCACAGGAGAGGATGCCGCTATCTTCACGGCAGGATAGCTCGCAGTTCATTACCGAGATCTCAGGCACTGAAGTGTATTCATCACTTATGCCTATAATGTCGATTATCTGGCTGATAGGGATATCAGCTGTCATGTGATCCATATCAGTGCAGCCTGAAGCATTGGGGTCGTGCAGACCATAAAGTGCGCTGACTGTTACAGTGCCCTTGATTACTGCTTTGTCTGCGATAATACGTAGGTCTGAAAGCTTTGGTACTGCGTTACAGCTTACAATGTAAGAGATGCCGGCTGCACCAGTGTCGATCTCTTCACGCACCGTGAACTGTTTGTTTGCTGTAAGTTCTTTGTCGCAGCAAGTGATATCACGTGTCTTTACTTGAAGGGTGTTGTTAATTTCGGGTAGGGTAAAGCTGCTATCGCAGATTATACGTATTTTTGTACTTACAGCACCTCGTACGTCGATGCGGCGGTTGCTGACTGCACGACAGTTGCAGTAGTCGGTCTGCGGAGTAAGTGACACCTGCGGAGTATGGCAGGTTTGACCGTTCTTTTTGCCAATCTCTACAGTTTTGGAGTATGTATATCGATTTTCGATACAATGTACAGCATTGCTGTTTTCTGCGAGGTAAAGTACTTTGATGTATACGACCCCATCTAGAATTAGTTTGTTGTCATTGGTAATACTGTGTGAGACGATCCTGGGGGTAAGCGTGCAGCTCAGTATCCTAAAGATATCAGGATAGTAATCGGGCAGCACATAATCGAATTCAACTCCCTGTTCAGCCTGACCATTATAGGCGATCTCGCTGATGTTGATAGTATCTGCGGCTCTGCTAAGTTCTTCCATTGAAATATCCTCCTTGTAGATGCGATCATTGCAGTCGCTTTTCATGCACAATATATGCTTGTATAGATGTTGATATGACATGCTATGCTGAAATTTTGGACAATTTACTTTTTCGTAAATAACTTGTACAAAATACAAAAAAGTATTTGAAAATTTCTGTGATATGTGGTATACTATAATAGTATATTTATCTGCTGCTTTAATATCTTCGTTGCATAAAACAATATCTTTCAGAAATACTATAATATGTCAGTTTCATATTATTCAGTGTATAAGAAAGGCAGGAGCATTTATGTGCGAAGAAAACAATGAAGCGTTGAACAATGATGATACCTCGCAGCAGGTCAGTGATAACGGCATCAGTGCTGTTTCAAATGCCCGTCACAACATTCAGTGCCTGACTATCATAGGGCAGGTAGAGGGGCATTACATTCTTCCGTCTCAGAACAAGACTACAAAATATGAGCATATCATTCCCGCTCTTGTTGCAGTTGAGGAGGATACCTCTGTTGAGGGTTTGCTGATCGTGCTGAATACTGTCGGCGGTGATGTTGAGGCTGGTCTTGCCATTGCTGAGCTTATAGCAGGGCTTTCCAAACCTACAGTATCTATTGTTGTGGGCGGTGGTCATTCTATTGGTGTGCCTTTGGCGGTCAGTGCACAGGAGAGCTTTATCGTGCCCTCCGCTACTATGACGATACATCCTGTACGCACAAACGGTATGGTGCTTGGAGTTCCGCAGACAATGTGCTGGTTTGAGCGTATGCAGGAGCGCATCACTCACTTTGTTACCACAAACAGTCGTATGAAGCCTGAGCGTTTTCATCAGTTGCTTATGGAGAAAGATGAGCTGGTGATGGATATCGGTACGGTGCTTGATGGTGACGCTGCGGTAAATGAGGGCCTTATCGATCATCTCGGTGGACTGTCTGATGCGGTAGAGCGTCTTTACAAGCTTATTGAGGAACGCAGTACTTCTACACCAAAGCCTCAGAGGAAAAGAGCATCAAAGAAGGCAGAGCCTTTAAAACCGACTACCAAAAAGCGAGGCAGACCTAAGGGAACAGCTGCTACCGCTGTTATTAAGGCAAGCACGGTTCAAAGCAGAGCAGATCAGTTGAATTCTCGTGATTGGCACGGAGAACGTTGATCGTTACGATTTCATAGCCCATATAGTATTATGGGCATTACATATCAAGGAGATAGAAATGGACTACATTACGGTTATCATTCAGGCAATAGTACAGGGCCTTACGGAGTTTCTCCCTGTTTCAAGTTCGGGTCACCTTTCGGTCATACAGCACATATTTGGCGTTGATGGCGAAGCAGCACTGGTGCTGTCGATCGTATTGCATCTGGGAACGCTAGTGGCAGTGTTTATCGCATTCTGGGGCACTATCTGGGGTATGATAAAGGAATTCTTTTTCACGATAGGAGATATCTTCACCGGTAGATTTAAGTGGAGTGATATGAATTCAAACCGTCGTATGATGTTTTTGGTGATTTTTGCTACTCTGCTGCTGGTTCCGTTTTACCTTGTCAAGGACTTTTTTACAGGCAGACAGGGGGATGGTGATATTGTGTTTGAAGGTGCTGCTTTCTTGTTCACAGCTTTGTTATTGTTCCTGTCAGATAAGTACAGCAATGGTGAAAAAACAGGCGAAAAAATGTCGGTCAAGGATGGAATAGTCGTTGGCCTCTTCCAGTGTGTTGCGCTGTTTCCCGGTGTTTCACGTTCGGGTTCAACAACTGCTGCAGGGCTTCTTTGTGGTCTGGAAAAGCAGACTGCAGTTACTTTTGCATTTATTCTCGGTATTCCTGCAATTCTTGGCGGTGCAGTACTTGAGCTTGGCGATGCGATAAGCTCTGATATAGAGCTTGACTGGCTAGCTCTTAGTGTTGGATTTGTCATTTCAGCGATAGTAGGTTTCCTTGCGATAAAGATGGTCGCATGGCTACTGAAGAAAAATCGTTTTAAGATATTTGGTGTATATACCGCAGCTCTAGGTGTAATTTGTATTGCACTGGGCCTTTGGGAGCATATTACAGGTACAGCACTGATCTCTTTGTTTGCATAAAGGGAAATATATTGAAAAGGAAGTCTGACATTATGGCAGAAAAGAAAAAAACTACAAATACATCATCGAATAAAAAGCCATCCGCACGCTCACTTAAACTGCAAGAGAAAGCTGCTGAGCGGCAGCGTGAGGAGGCTATCCGCCGCAGTGCACGTCGTCATCATATTGCTTCGGTAATAATGTTTGCAGCTGGCTTGCTGATTACGCTAATTGCGTTTATCCCAGGCGGAGAGGGTGAGGGCTGGCGTGCTCTTTTTGATGTAATGCATGGTCTGTTTGGTTATGGTGCATATCTTGTTGGACCTAGCATCATATACTCTGCGGTGCTTGTATCGCAGAATTGCGCTAACAAAAAGCTAGTGCTAACTGCTATCCCTCTTGCACTCAGCGTGCTTATGGTCTGTGCTGCAGTGCAGATATTTGCTCAGGGTGAAGTTAGAGGTGATACCTTTGTTGAATCCATTGCCAGTCTTTATGAGGAAGGTGTGCAGTTCAGAGGTGGAGGTGTGTTCAGCTTCATTCTCGGAGCTCCTCTTTTACTGCTTGGTCAGTTTGGAGCAGCAGTGCTGATTATTATCATTGCGATTGTTTGCATCCTGCTTGTGTTCAACATTAGCGTTGCAGATATGATAAAGGCATTTTCAAAACCTGTAAAAAAGGTGCACCAATCTGCAAAAGAGCGTGTAACTCGTTATAGAGAGGAAGAGGCTATTGCAGAAGAGGTTAATGCCCGCCGTGATGCTGAGCGTGCTGAGAAGAAAAAAGCAGCACGAGATCTAAAAAAGCTTGCTGCTGAGGAAGAGCGTCGCTCCGAAATGAGCCGTATGATGAAGATGGCTGATGATTTTGACGAGGAAAACAAGCCAATAGCTTCTAAGAAAAAGGAGCAGCCAATTGCGATCCCGGAAAAGACAGCTTCCGAACCAGTAGTTGTTCCTGAGGCCGTAGTAGAGCATACTCCTGATATTGCTCCTGCCCCTGCCTCAAAATCTACCGATGATGAAGCAGAGGACTATATGCGCCGCATCAGCGACTACATAATGGAAAAGAACAAGGATATCATCGCTGCTGATGAAGAACGTGAAAAGCAGGAAACTCTTGAGGATAAGGATGCTGAGCTTATTCCTATACTCGATGCTATTGCCCGCTTTGATAAGGATAATGCAGTAAAGCCTGTTACTAAGATAGAAGATGCTCCTGCAAGTGCTGTTACTGATTCCGACAGCGTTGCAGCTGACCTCATTAAAGTGGCGGCTAGCACTCCTGCTCCTAAGGCTGCACCCGACAAGCAGAGCTCTGTACTTGCCCCTGAGAAGCCTGCTGTACCAGTAATCAACACTGCTCCTGTGGAGGAAAAGTATCACCAGCAGACTATATCGGAAACCTATGTTCTGCCTCCTGTTACACTTCTCAATCCTATTGAGAAGAAGCTCACTCAGGATGATATCGACACCGAGATCAAGCACAATGCTACAGTTCTTGTCGACACACTTAAGAGCTTTGGCGTGCAGACAAAATATGTTGGTGCTAGCAGAGGTCCTTCGGTTACTCGTTATGAGCTTCAGCCTGCGCCTGGCGTTAAGATCAGCAAGATAACTAATCTAGCTGATGACATTGCGCTCAATCTTGCTGCTTCAGGTGTTAGAATAGCACCGATACCTAATAAGACTGCAGTAGGTATTGAGGTTCCTAATCAGCAGAAGGATACAGTGTATTTCCGTGAGCTTGTTGAAACCGAGGATTTTAAGAACGATTTTAATAAAAAGCTTATCACTGTTCTCGGTAAAGATATTGGTGGCAATACTATTACCTGTAACATTTCCAAGATGCCTCATCTGTTGATTGCGGGAACTACTGGTTCTGGTAAGTCTGTATGCGTGAATTCGATTATTATGAGCATATTGATGAAGTCAACTCCAGAGGATGTGCGTTTGATCATGGTCGATCCCAAAAAGGTAGAGTTCATGATGTATAACGGCATACCGCATCTGCTTATTCCTGTTGTTACAAGTCCCAAAAAGGCGGCTGGTGCACTTGCATGGGCAGTGAAGGAAATGCTCAACCGATATGAGATGTTCTCCCAGAATAATGTTCGTGATTTCAGTGCATACAATGAGATGGCAGCGAAGCCAAACAGTGGAATGCACAAGATGCCGCATATCGTCATCTTTATTGATGAGCTTGCCGACCTTATGCTCGCTTCTCCGAAGGAGGTCGAGGATAGCATCGTTCGTCTTGCGCAAATGGCGAGAGCAGCAGGTATGCACCTTGTTATTGCAACTCAGCGTCCTACTGTCAATGTAGTTACAGGTCTTATTAAAGCAAATATTCCCAGCCGCATCGCTTTGTTGGTGGCATCACAGATGGATAGCCGTGTTATCCTTGATGCAGGCGGCGCTGAAAAGCTGCTTGGCAACGGCGATATGTTGTATATGCCAGTTGGCAGTCCGAAGCCTGTCAGAGTACAGGGCTGCTTCGTGTCTGATAAGGAAGTAGAGCGTATCGTTGAGTTTATAAAGGAGAGCTTTACTGCCGAATATGATGAAAGTGTTATGGAGGAAATCGAGCGTGAGAGCGAGATGGTATCCTCGGGTAGTGGTGGAACTTCTGACATTGACAGTACCGAATTCGGCGATGAGGATGATATGCTCGAGCCTGCTATCGAGTATGTAATTGATGCAGGACAAGCTAGTACATCTGCACTGCAGCGCCGTTTAAAGCTTGGTTACGGCAGAGCGGGTCGTATAATAGACCGCATGGAGGAGCTCGGAGTTATTGGACCTCACGAGGGAAGTAAGCCCCGTCAGGTACTGATGACAAGGCAGGAATGGAATGAGCGCAAGCTCCGTCAATAACAAACGAGACTGGAATGGATTTACAGTTTTCTCGTTTGTATGTAGAAAATATATAATAGCGAGGAACTGAAAATGCCCTTTTTACCTGTATCCCGTGAGGATATGATTGAACGAGGAATTGAGCAGCTTGATTTCATCTGCTTTACTGGCGATGCTTATGTTGATCACCCTACTTTCGGTATTGCGATTATCTCACGAATGATTGAGGCAGCAGGCTTTACTGTTGGAATAATTGCACAGCCGCTTAATGATGATGATTATAAAAAACTGGGCGCACCGAAATATTGCTTTATGGTTACAGGCGGTAACATCGACAGCATGGTGTCCAATTATACTGTTGCACTCAAAAAACGCAACGATGATGCTTATTCACCTGGTGGTATAGGTGGAAAACGGCCTGATAGGGCTGTTATCACATATTGCCGTAATCTGAAGAGAATATTCCCCGATGTTGAGATTTCAATAGGCGGTTTGGAGGCATCGCTGCGACGCTTTGCACATTACGACTTTTGGAGCGACAGCGTTATGCCTTCTGTATTGGTAGACAGTGGTGCAGAGCTGCTCATGTATGGCATGGGAGAAGTTACACTTACTGAAATGCTCAACAATTTCAAGGCAGGCATGAAGCTCAGCGAAATGCATGATCTGCGTGGAACTTGTTATCTTACTGAACCTCAGAATACTCCAATAGGCTCAGTTCAGTGTGATAGCTTTGAGATCGTTAGCACTAATAAAAAAGCGTATGCAAAATCCTGCCGCAAGCAGTATGACGAGCAGGATGAGATATACGGAAGGACGATAGTACAGCGTCATGGAAATATGATGCTTGTGCAAAATCCTCCTCAGCGCAGTGTCACTCAGTCTGAGTTTGACAGGA
>JAZPZN010000065.1:0-3925 GCA_045544715.1 Oscillospiraceae bacterium
GTTGTACTCAACTGGGCTGCTGTTAAGGGTGCTACCAAGTACGCAGTTTCTGTTTACAGCGGCGGCAAGTACTTTGTTCAGACCGACAGCCTTACTTCTACTACTTACACTGTAAAGCCTCTTACAAACGGCGTTACATACCAGTTCCTTGTTCAGGCTTACGTTGACGGCAAGTGGAGCACTGCTTCTACTGCTGACCTCATTAGCTGCGCTCCCGTAGCTGAAGCTAAGCCTAAGCCCACTGCTACTCCGGCAGATGGTGCAGTTGTACTCAACTGGGCTGCTGTTAAGGGTGCTACCAAGTACGCAGTTTCTGTTTACAGCGGCGGCAAGTATTTTGTTCAGACCGACAGCCTTACCGCTACTACTTACACTGTAAAGCCCCTTACAAACGGTGTTGCATACCAGTTCCTTGTACAGGCATACATTGACGGCAAGTGGACTACCGCTTCCACTGCTGACCTTATCAGCTGTACTCCTCAAGCATAACTGATATCAAAGAAGGCTGAGATATTTCTCAGACATCTTAAAGCAGCATAATGATTACGATCTCCGCATACGAAAGTGTGCGGAGATCTTTTCAATTTGTTGACACAACTGCCCTGATTTCGTAGTCCTTCACCACTTCTCATTTTTTATTACCACCACTTGCATTTTTTCATCGCTTGTGATATAATAGGTTTGCCGAATCGCAGATTTTACGGAAAAGGAGTGATCGATTATGCGCCTTGATAAAGATGCCGCAGAACTTATGGATTTCAGACACGAAGCTTTTGAAAAACAAATGAAAGAGATAAACGACATTGTAACTGGCAGGGACACGGAGCTTTCTGCTTTTATCAATGACGAAAACGGCAACATCTCTAATGAACGGATAGACCAATTAATCTCAGATCTCATCGGGTGTCTGATCAACTATCATAAACAACGGTACAGCAATCTCACCTATAGGCTATCCGACGAGACACGTGAACTGTATGAGTGCTTCCTTTATTGCACTATACAGGGTGTGGCATTGGTGGATGTTGACATCCTGCAATATACTATGGTAAGGCGTGTCACTACTTTTTCGGATATTATGGATATGTTGCATAACAGCGATACATATAACACCCTTGAGGATCTTTTGTATGTTGAGCAATTGGGGTATCCGATAGCTTCCAGTTGCAGAGGTTTTTTTAACAGCTGCGATCTCGCATACCAAATTCTCACCGACTCAAGCATTGTGAATGCTTTTACTGATGAAGAAAACTCATTTGTACTGGATTTGCGTGAGAGGGAAACTGCGTCAAGCATTGACAATAATGAATATTATACCAACGATGACGATGATGATTATTTCATGCAAGTAGACAGAGAACAGCTTGACCAAGAGCCTGAACCATCATACGAAGACCTTTATGACAGATTATATGGAATTCCCTCCGAGGATGAAAAACTGATATCCGACTACGAGCTGGAATTGTGTGAAAAAGTAGAGGCAAGCCATAATGAATGGAAAAAATCGGTAGTCGATCCCGATAAGTTCATCTCCAAATACCTGCGATATCGGGAACTGTATTTTTCAATCAACCACTCATCCATGATAAACGATATAGAAAAAATGATCAATGCTTTTTTATACGAGCAGGGACTGTCATCATTTTCACTGGGTGAAAAGTATGTAATGATGATCTACCACACCCGACGTTATCGCAACGCCCTAAAATCAGAGATACGAAAGGCAAGGTGTAAGTAATGATAAGTATGATAACCAATCGCAGCGACTTATACCAACGCCTTTGGGATGATTATTTCCCGTTGTCAAATGATCAGAAAAATAACAGCTTCTTTTATAAATATTTAAAAAAGAAGAAGGATGATCAGGCTGCACACATCGTCGAAAGCTCCGACAAGCTCGCCGAATATTCAAAGAGAAAGAAGCAGGACAAATACATCTCGCTTCGCTATTCCTATCTTGCATACAATAAAGGCATTTTGACAGAGAAAGAATACATCGATCGTTTAACAGCACTTGCAAGTGCAAAGGACAGAAAAAGTCTCAGTGCAATGTTTGAACCATTCAGCTCCAACCATATAGACGAAGCTGAGCAAACCTATGAGAATATATTTCTTATAGGAAGCATCAACGATTTTTTCTATAACATGGGCTTCAGACGACGCAAGACCAAAGACGAAATAAAAAATGATGTTGTTGATTCAGCGAGATATACACGCACCAACGAAAGATATCTGAAGGAAGACGGCTACATCGACGATCTTGACCTGTGGGCAAGATACTACACCTTCTGTTTGAAGGATAGTGATCAGCCACCTCATTTTGTGTCGGCGCTGACTAATGAATACATCCAAAAATGTAGTCATCTGTTTTCGGTTCTTGATGAAGAACAGCGAAGTAGTGCATTTATCCCCCTGTATTTCGATCCGATGTCAGGCGCAGGTGTAATAATCATTGGCAGTAATTTGCTACCCGAGAACAAGAGAAACAATAAAAACTGCCGCATCTGCATTGCATACTTCAGCATACTAGGTTCAATGATAGACGACTGCAACGAAATTGACATCACAATGATAAGTGAACTGTATGACGATATTGATGTGGCATTTGAAGATTTTAAGACAGGCATTGCCGGGATGGAATATTACTGTAACTATGGCGACCAAAACGATGCACCGCCAGAAGGCATAGACAGTATTTTCCACAACTATTTCAGCGAAGAACCAACAAGAAGAGTGTCTCAGAATTACCAAAAGCTTGTATCTGAAGAACAAGATGAGTTGCAGTTATGGAAAGCGGAAGAAGAATGGAAAAATAAGCGGCAAGGCGAGAAATGTTGATATATACAAGGATGCACATTTATACTGTGCATCCTTTTTTGCTTACATTCAAACTCCGCAGTTTTTACGGCACTGTAGTATCAACACGTTATAATAGTAGCAGGCATATCTATGCCCAATAATGGTTTTCGTATTTTTTACGGAGTTGATATTTGCATGATGTATAATAAATCGTGCAGCAAAGGAGGAATGTATATGGAAACAGCAGCAAAGAAAAGCACAGAAAACAGATATACCAATGACAGCGATGCACTCATCAATGCACTAATGTATCTGTATTCTGTACGAACAAGAGAATACCCATCCGAACTCAAAAAGAAGTATTCAGAATTGGTAAGTCGTTCTGAAGAACGATGCACAACACTTGAGCTATGATTTGAAAGGAGATAATTATGAGCTATAATTGCAAAATGTATTCCGCAACCGAGAGTAATCAGACAGCAAATGTATGTATGGCAGGCGTAAAAAACATATTGGCGATAGATACTGCTCTCCGCCAGAGACTGAACGGTGTAGATGAGTATATCGAACTAAACTATTATGACAACAGCTCTTGGAGCACTGCGGTGCGCTCCAAGAACCGCATCAAGACAGATTTCGGTGAGTATGAGACTTATTGCACCCCTGAAGAGTTCGCATATTTTGTGCTCAATGTACTTATGGAGAACGAACCGCAGGCAACTATAACAGAAATGAGCTTTGGCGATGTTGTATACCGCAATTTATCGGATATATCCGTTCTTGACGAAGAACCCGAGCTCATGCCTTTGTTGCTTTGCACTCTTTCATACAGCTTTACAGCGGAAAAAAATGGTGTGAAATGTAGGGCATACGCTTTTCCAGGATACAGTATTCCCGTAAACAAAACTTATGTTTTAGATAAGTTGAGCGGTCACGGAATCATAGATATACCGTTTGATACCGCTTCCACAAAGTACCTTTATATAGGCTGCTGCATGGTATATGCCGAGGATGATTATATCGACTATGCCCGTGATTACGACAAGGCGCATATGTTCCTTGAAGCAAGTAAAGACAAAGTAGTGTTTAAGGTGCTTGTGGATAACAAGGTGCAAGACAAGATATG
>JAZPZN010000066.1:0-9737 GCA_045544715.1 Oscillospiraceae bacterium
CTATCCTGCCGCCGCTGAAAAAGTGCGTAAGCTTATTGTTGATAACCCTAAATGGGCGCAGCAGCAGATTTTTAAGCACTCGCCCAGTCATCTGTATGCTGCTGATTATCCTTTTTATCATATCGGTTATTCCCTTCCCGACCTGTTAGTGGCGCACACGCCCATCATATTCCGAATTCGTTGAACACGACATAGGTGAGCTGCGGCTTTTCGGAGGTGCTGTTATACTCAGCAAGATACATATAGTTGCGGGATACTCCATCATCCGCTGCATACTTTACGATATCCATAAACTGCGCCCTTGCGTGCTGGAAATCCTTCTTCTCGAACAGATTTACTGCCAGCTCAAACCTCATTATGTACTGCTCCTTGAGCTTTATCAGCGAATAAGGATCGCTGTCGAACATATCGTACAGCTTTACCTCGCCAGAGTCAGCAGAGTTGTATCTGCCGATGCAGCGGTTTCTGTACTTTCCTTCGGGCAGTGCCTTGAATGCGCTTTCTGTACAGATTATGTACAGGCCACTGTCTCGGCAAAGCTTTTCGATCTCCTCCGCCTGATTGATGGCACCCGATACCGCTGTAGGCTCCATACGTGTCTCGTCACCGATGAAGCCAAGCATTACATTATCCTCACTGATAACTATGCGCACATCAACGCTGCGCTTGTCGGTAGCTTTTCTGGTTTCGTTATATGCGGATATCGACTCACGCACACGGATCGCCGCCTGCAATGCATCCTCAACAGACTCGGGGAAGATAGCATAAAAGCCGTTGTACAAAAAGTTGTACGCAGTGCCGCCGTTGTTGCTGATGATCGGCACTATCTGCTCAAATACGGAGTTTATGCTCTCAAATATCTCCTCGGTCTCCATGCCTGCAAGATTCTGCGAGAACTCAAAATTAAGATACATTACAGACATCTTGCGCTTTGCATTGAGCGATTTGCTGACCCTCTCGATCTGCGTCTCGCCGAGGTTTTTAAGAAAGCTCAGCGGAACGAAGCGATAGTAGGAATTGTTCAGCTTTTCAAGGCTGGTCGTCTTTTCAACGATATGCACCGAGAGCGCCCTGACGGATTTGGAAAGATCCTCTACCTCGTCGCCCGTATTTATCGCTACAGCCGCATCATACTCGCCCGAGGCAATGCGGTCTACCGACTTTTTCAGCTTTCTGACTGCGCCTGCCGTTATGTTCTCGATGATGACAAAGATCGCTACAAGCATTATTCCGCCGATAAGCAGGAACCTGTTGATGACATTGCTTATATCGTCAACCGCCTCCGACAGACCGCTGAGCCTCAGCCCAACTATGATGTAGGTCTTGTTGGCAGTTATAGGCAGTGTTATCTCTCTTATCAGATACAGCTTTTCGCCGTCGATGCTCCTGCCGTTGATGAATATCTCACGCTCAGCTGACGCATCCAGCGTATCTGTAAGATCCATAAGATAGAACAGCGAATCTGCAGGGTATCCCTTCGCATACAGCTCACCCGATGCTATAACCTCGCATCTGTTTTCGGTGCGCTCGATAAGATGTATCTGCGGCTTTTCATCATCGCCCGCAAAATCATCTGTATCCTCCTGCGCAATAACGCCGCCGTATCTGCTGAGAAAGCTTTCATAAGCGTCGTAAACTATATTATCATTTCCCACCGCCGCACTGAGGCTGTCCTCGATGCTGTTTGCAACCATCTGCGCCTCGTGCTTATAGTTGGATGTAACTATATTCTCCACCTGCGGAATGATGATGAAGTTGGAAAGCGAAAACAGCATTATCGATATCAGCATTATTATCAGCAATGACTGACGCAGCAGGATGGAAAGATTCATCTTTAGTATGCCGCAGTAGAAATCCCATGTGAGTATCGTGAGGGCAATGACCAGCACTACTACCACCGCAAGCACCAGCACGCTGTTTACGAGGGTGCCCTTGTCAACATCGTCGGTGTAGACACGATACATGAGCGAGAAGCTGCCTGTATAAAGCTTGTCGTTCTCTCCCCTTACAGTGCCGAAGATGTTGCCCGTTATACCCACCGAGATGTCATTCATATCCGAGATTGAAAGACCATCCTCGGCATTGATTATCCTTGCACCGCTGACCGCATGGGAAACTGAATGGTCGCTCGATACGGTATAGATATCGCCCGTTGCCGAATCCATCGCATAAAACTGGTCGATACCGTTCCAGAAGCGGTCAAATATCGCAGTATCGCTGTATATGGTGCGCATACCGCTTTCGCTGTACATGACGATGCCATCGGGAGTGCCGACATAAAACTCTTTGGCCGCAGATACATAGGAGCCGTATATCTGCCCGTCAGACAGGTCATACTCCGCCGCCTTTGCAGCCTGCTCAGAATTGTTTTTTGGTGCGGTGAACACCTCAGCCTTGTGACCGTTTATCAGTGCAAAAAAGATGTTGGTATCATTCTCGCTGAAGGAGGAGATGATGTTCGCACGGCTGTTCATGTATCTCGATATCTGCTGATAGAATATACGCTGTGCGTAGCTGCCATCCTCATAGAAGGTGTGCACGGAAACGCTTTCGATAAACATCGTGCTCTTGTTATAGTTGTACACTGTCACATAGATGTTTTTGTCGTGCTCAACATATATCTGACCGACATAAAAGCAGTTTCCGAATATCTCTGTTTCAAGCCTGCGCTCGTACAGCCTTTTTCCGGAGGAGTCTATACATACAAGCGAACTGTCCTCGCTGTCATCGCTGATGTAGTATATATTTCCGGCACGATCCATCGCATAGGCTGTATTGAGGTTTTTGTTCTCTCCGCCGAGCCCCAGCCCGAAGTTGGAGGTGCTGAATACCGCTCCTGCGCCCAATACTGCATACGCAACAAGAATTATAAAAAAACTAATGATCCTTTTTGCCATCCGGATATCCTCCGTTTCACTGTATATATTTCAAATGCACCGATATCAGCGCACGATATTTCTATTTCTCAGCTTCTTTTCCTTTATGTATCTGAAAAGACTTCTGAAGATGCTCTCTTTGGCATAATGCTTCAATGTTTCCTCTGCCTGTTTGCTTACCTCACGCCATTCGGAATAGGCATCCACGCAGCTGGAATATCCGCCCTTCAGCAGCTTGATGATGTACTCGTCTATCTCAAGCGGAAGATCCTTTCCCTGCGGAAAGATAACGCTAAGCAGCTCGCCAAGCCACACCGAGCGGAAGTTTTCTCTGTATTGCGTATCAACAGGTATCAGATAGTTGATGCCTATCCTCATAAGGCCCTTATCCACCACAACATTGCTGCGGGAGGTCACTCGCATCGCCAAACTGTCATCCAGCAGGTCAAGCTGCAGCGACTCAAGCATCAGTGTCTGTGCCAGCTCCTGACGCTGCTCAAAGGTCAGCGAGGGGTTCTTTGTAAAGTAATCTGCAAATCGTTCGCCTTCGGTGTAGTCAAACACTACGGATACAACGCCGTCAGCCGTTATCAGCCTGCGGAAGCTGCTGCACTCCTGAAAACGATCGTTATAAAATAAAGGGAGAAGCGCCTTGATAGCCTCACGGCTCTTATAGGTGTTGATAAGACAAGAGCGGTATCCGCTGTCCACCATTACATCTATACAAAGACAAGCCTCGTAGCTGCTGTCTGACTCGAGCACCTCTATGACCTTGTATTTTCCGCTGTCGATTAACCCCTGCATAAAAACCTCATAAACAAATTATTACTCTTCAACGATAACAAATGCGGATGTGCGGCTTTCCTCGTCGGCATTGCTGCACGCAACTATCTCGTATGTGCCCGGTGCGGAAGGTGCCTGATACAGGCCGTTATCGTCAATATTGCCGCCGTCAATATCATTTACAGACCATGTTACGGTCTTGTTTTCAGTGCCCTCTACCTCTGCCTTGAAGCGGATGCGCTCAAGGGGCTTCAGCTTCTGGATGTCGGGCACTATCTTAACTACCACATTTTCCTTTGCACGCATCTCTGCGGTATCTCTTGTGGGCTTGTAGGCAAACCAGCGCACCCTGATATTGTGACCCTCAACATAGTCGATAAGGCGCAGACCTACACGGAATGTGCCCTTATCGGGGTTAAGCACTGCCGCAGTTTCAATTCTCGGCACTGATCTATTCTCGCCCTTTGTGGCAAAGACCTCGCCGCTGCCGAAAAGCAGCATACGGTTGCCCGAATCGGAATACTCCACCGAAAGGGTAAGGCTGACATCGCCTATACCGAGATTGTGGGGTATCTCCTGCGAGAAGAACCTTGCATTTACCCTTATCGCTCCCGAGATAGGGATATCCACAACACCGGAGGATGTGGCATAATCATACGCCTCCGACGAGGGAATGCCAAACCTGAAATTGAGCTTTTTGCTCTTGGGATTGTAGGATGCGTTTACCTGCGGCTTCTGCCAGTATTCAAGGCTCTCCACCTCGGTGGATATGCCGCCCTTGAGGAAATTGCCGTCGGTCTTTGCAGTGCTCTGCACTACGGGTGCGGCTGCCTCCGCTACTGCGGCGGATGCCCCTGTATCCTCCGACAAAAGCCCTGTCCTCTGCGCAAACGGAAGAGGTGTGATGTTTCTGATGATATATCCGGTGCCTATGTTAAGGCAGTCGATCTTTGCAAGATATACGGGTGTGTTTTCGCCGCTGATGTGCTTTTCAAGCGTGCTCATGCGGGTGTTTTTCATGCTGTCGAAGCTTTCGGTGTCTGCGCAGATATACACCTCTGCGGAGCTTACTGTCATCTTATCGGATACATCGCCCATCCTTACAGCTATCTCGCCCTTGCTTTTGCTTATGGGAGCTATCATATCGGATACGCCTACAGCCCTCAGAGTGAAATCAACGGTGAATACATCCTTCTTTACGCTGCTGTCCTCTGTAAACTTCAGCTCGATATCGCTGGAGCTGCCGCTGCGGAAATACTCCGACTGGAAGGTGTATGTAAAGGATACGGGCTGACTGTCGATGCCCTTCAGCACGATGAACCTGATATCCATCTCATCGCCCGACATCGCAAGCTTCGGAACTATCATGACTATGCGCAGACCGTGGGCACTATACACCACCGATACGGTGTTCATTCCTGCTGCGCCGTAGATATCCTCAAGCATGGGGTCATCGGTGGAAAGATACAGCTTGTAGCCTTCCTCGATCTTGTTATACTGCTCGCTGTCGTGGTCAGATGCACCGATGTTGTTGACAGGCTCTCTGTCATACTGGGCATACTTCAGGCAAAGATATGCCTGCTCAGACTTTTCAAGGCACTCATAGCCCTCCACCATCTGCAGCTTTCTGATGATAGGGGTGGGTACCACTATCTCCCTGCCGAGATAATCAAGTGCCATACCTGTTTCCACTGAGAAGGAGGTATCGTCATTCTGATAAACGCCGAGTCCGCATACCACACCTGCGCCGAAAAGAACTCGGTTGAGCAGCCTGCGCTTGTTGTTGTGATAGCGCTGCTCGATCTCAAAATCACGTGCGGTCAGCATTTTTCCGTAAAAGTATCTATTCCTTTCAAACGGGAAAAAATTGTTGTTATTCATTGTTGCTTCCTCCTAAAATAATCTCATTGGAAATGCGTGTGCCGACATCTGTATTTGCATAGCTGTAACCGCTAAGCACTGAGTTTACGCCAAGATATGTATGCTTTTCAAGTATGGTGTTGTTGCGTGTCATTACGACCTCGGGTTCGGTATACGCAGGTATCCTGCGCTTCAGCTTCTCCATAAAGAGGTTAGCCTCATGGGTATCGGAAAATGTCTTTTCAGGCAGCAGTACGAAAAACTTGTAAGGATTTTCACCGAACAATCTGCGGTATACCTCCTTATCCCTGCCCTCGTGTACCAGCTTATCTACACTGTAATACTCTATTATATTCGGAGTGACACCGTATTCATCCTCTATCCAGCTTATAAGTCCCCGCTTTACACCAATGAAGCGATATTCCTCGGCGGTGTGCTTTATCCTCTCACGCAGCCGCTCCTCTGAAATATACGCTACATCCTCTATGCAAAGCCACTCGCTGAGATATCTCAGCAGCTCGCCCTTTGCAATGCGATAATCAAGGCTCTGCGACGATTTTTCAATTGCACTGTCCATATCAAAGAATATGCTGTCAAATATCGAGAGAAAGCGTGTCAAAAAGCCGTTTTCTCCGTCCTCCTCCCGATATACCGAGGGGAGATATTCTATCATCTGCTCGCCCTTTATCTGCAATTTCAGCTTGTTGACGCATAGCTCTCTGCGCTCAAGGATAGTAAAATCAAGCTTTATCCATATATATCTTCCGTGCAGGTCTATCGGGCCGTCAAAGCAATTGCTGAAAAGCGGTTTGAACAGGCCGTTTACCGCCTCCAGCCTCGCCGATGCCTCCACCGAATCATCCTTCAAAAAGCTGTCAAGCTCAGCAGTTCTGCCATCGATAGACACCGCCGTATTATCGGATGCATAAGCACTTACCTGCATTATGATGTTGTCGCCCAGCTGCACATCCAGCTGCAGATTGCGCCAGCAAAAGTTGTGCTCGGTTGAATCGATTGACCCTGTTATCATCACACACGGGCCGTTATCCAGCGTCGGTATTATGCTGTTGCCCTTTATACAAAGACCCTGCAGCAAGCAGCGCTGCCACTCACGTTGACGATTGAGAGTGATAAACAAACGATTTCTATTCATGGCTTCACACCTTTCGTGTTGAGTTGTTATGGCTCGGTGACGTTGAAATACACATCTCCGCAATACGCTATGGCATTAGGCGGTATTATCAGCCTGCCGTATCGGTCACGGCTGCAGCCTGCCATCTCTGTCCTGATGCTGAGATGCTTTACCGACAGCACGCCCTCCGCCGAGCAGATGCTTGCTATCACCTCAGCCTCACCGACAGGCTCGCCGAAGCGTGTGCCCTTTTTGTCGCCATACACTGACAACAGCCTGCGTACAGCAGCCTCTGCACACTTCATCGCCTGACCTACCTCACGTGTGCCGCATACAATGTCGGCAGATATATCCACCTTGATGTATATCGGTGCGATGACCTTTATCTTTGTGGTTATCAGACGATAGTTTTCGATGTGCTCTCTTACGGCATCGATAAAACGCTCGTCAGGCATGGGAAATGCACCTGCACTGTACGGAAGCACCACAAGGGATATAATATTGTTCAAACCATCCGCAGGATATACCGACACATCGGGATCAAAGAACGGTATCGCCTTCGCATCCGCTATCCTCAGCCCAGGAGTGCGCATCGCAAGGGTGCGGTAATCCTCCGCCGTTACGGCACGGGTGCAATCGCTCAGCGATGCCTTCAGCCTGCCCATGGCATGCCTAAAGTTCTCACGGTTCCTGCCGCCGATGCAGGCTGCATTGTGCGTAAGTGAATACACCTCTGCGCCGACCTGCATCTCTGTAAGGCTGCCTGCAGGCATATTTCCCTTTGCACCCGATGTAACGGTGCAGGATATTATCATTATGTTCTCGTTGCCCCCCGTGGGAGCCTCGCCGTTTTCATTGTCGCCGAATACAAGCCTCCTGCGCTCTGCATCGTAGGTAAAGCAGAGATCATACGGCCCTGCAAGCTCCAGCGAATCTATATAGCTATACTCTCGCCAGCGGGGATACTGACTGTCCTCACGGTCAAATACCATCAATCTGAGATCCTGTGTAAGCAGCAGTCCGTCGCTGTCAAACTCAAACTCCTGACTGGGCAGTCCGTCGGATGACAAAAACATCCTTGACCTTGCAAATTCCTCGCTGCAATATATCACTCTGACATTGCTTGCCCCGTCGTCAGCCGCAAGTGAAGCGTATTTATCAAGCTTTATCAATACGCCGTCGCTTCTCTTCTCGATCAGCGCATCGTCTATATACTGCCAGCCATGCTCGTCACGCATCAGCACGAAGCACAAGCCCTTTACAGCCAGCATATCCGATACAAATACCTCGCCCTGCGAAAGCACAAAGTCCTCAAACAAGGCATCCGCCCTGTACTGCGACAGCGGCAGCACATCCGTATATATCGCCTTCAGTCGGGGCATATCCTCGCAGCCGCATGACAAAAGCCTCATACGCAGCCATCTGCCCTCGGGAAGCCCGTCAACACTGTACACACAAAGGTCAGAGCCTGTCCTTACCGTTACCTCTCCCGAAAAAGCCAACGCACAGGTGTCATCCTTTATCAGCTCGCACTTTTCAAATCCGCCTGCCGTGGAGTACTCCCACTGTATATCTCTCGGGCTATAGCCGCTGTCACCCACGGGATTCCTGCTGACAGCGCATCTGTCCTCAGTATCGAAAAACAACGATATGCCCTCGCTGAAGCGAGCCTCATCTATCATATCAAGCCCGATATACAGGCGGCAACTGTCATTGTGCAGCTTGTTTCCGAAGGGGAAGAACGATGTATCATGATCCGATGCGATATCGGATATGTTGACAAAGCCATCGCTGTTTTCAATGTAGATACTGCCGATGCTGAAGGGGGCACGTCTGAAATGACTGCCTGCTGTAAACACCGTACCGTCGGGAGTGGTCACGGTGCTGCCCTTCACCACCCTTTCGGGTATGTTGTCGCCATCGAAATACACTGCCGTTGCTGCGGGGCACGGCGGATAGATATCGATACCCAACAGCTTGAGCATATTTTCATAGCTGCGGTCGGAGATGCGGTTGAGATAATACTGCTGCATCTCCTTCAGCCATGCAAAAAGCTCGATTATCGTTATACCGGGGTCATGCTCGTTATAATCTGTCCACTCGGGAAATACTACCGATATGCGGTGCTTTGCAGCCTCCACTATATCCGAATATTTCTGATCGTCAAGATCAGGCAGCTTTATCATTTTTTGCATCCCCTTTCTGTAATCATATTCTCACCGTGTGAGTTCCCGCAGCCGCAATAAAGTATCTGTAGCTGTCGGAATCATCCAGCGGCACTATCACCTTTTCACTGTTGTGATAATACTCGCCTGTAAGCAGCACTCGGCTGACATTGGCGATATGCTCTACCTTTTTAAGGGCGGCATATACTGCGCTGACTGTAGGCATCCTGCCGATGCTGTTGCCGTCTGCACTGCTGATCATATCGTTGATCGCATTTATCACTGCACGCTCCGTCTGGGCTGCGTATTCGTAATCATCTATCTGTACGATGACCTCTGCGCTGACACGCATTATCCTCGATGGGATAACCGCCAGTCTGCCGCCCGCAACAGGCTCAACGCTTGCGTTGCTGCGCAGCATATCCTCTATCCTCCTGCAGAGGGCTGCCGAGTAGGTGGCACTGCCATGATCCCTCGGGTTTACAACGATGGTTATGCTGCCGTTTTCAGCCTGTGCATCCCTGTTTCTGCCGCAGAAGCAGCGAACCTCAGCAACCTCGGTAAACTGCTCCATCACGAGCGTCTCAAAGTCGCCTGCAGTTACCGCTCTTCCTCGATGCTTCAGCCTTGCGGCTCCTATCTTTCGGATTGCATCCAGACTCTGCCCGTTGCTGCCGCCACAGGTAGCCTCGATATTCGTCATGCGCTCAACAAACGGTATTCCGACGATAAGACCGTCTATCGTCCCCGCAGGAAGATTTCCTGCGCTGCCGCCGCCGAACGAATAATCAACACTTATCTCAGCATCGCCGAAATAAGCAGGTATCTTTCCGTTTACACCGTCGCCGAAGCATACGGTGCCCCGATTGTTATCAAGCTGATAATGCCTGTCATCCGCTACGGAATCTGTCAGTGTAGTTC
>JAZPZN010000067.1:0-35614 GCA_045544715.1 Oscillospiraceae bacterium
TGATTTTCTTTTTATTTGGGAGTATAATCAATATAAAGAAAATAAAGCGGAGGATTGAAATGGAAAAAAGTGAGATTATTAAAAGGGTTGCACCATGTTCTTTAATGTGCCACACTTGTTCGGCATATAATGATGGTGTAATCTGAGGCTCGGCTAAAACATTATTAAAATATTTAGAGGGTATAAAAGAATTTTATGAGATACATATGCCCGACGCCGTAGAAAGCTATAACAACTTTGAGGGAGTACTTAGCATATATGGGGGCGCTCCTTGTTCAGGCTGCCGCAGCACAGAGCATAATGGTTGCAGCATCGAAGGGTGTTTTTTGCTTGAGTGTACAAAGAGCCATGGAGTTGATTTTTGTGCAGAGTGCAATGAGTTCCCATGTAAAAAAACACAGGGATTGTTTGAAGAAATAGTATACAGGCAGTGGCTGGAAGGAAATCAACAAATTAGAGAATACGGTGTAGAGGCTTTTTGGAAAAATAATTCCGAAAATCCACATTATAAACCGTATAAAAAGTAGTTAATATTCCGATTTGAATGCTACATAAAAATCCAGAGAAGAACGAAACTTCTCTGGATTTGCTTTTTATGGTCGCTTTAAAGACATCCGTATGTACCCCTTACCCCAGATTAGCGGCAACCTGCCGTATGACCTGCTCCTTTTCCTCCTGTGTGAGGTCATAGCGGCTCAGGTCACGCTCAATGAGCCTTGCATAGAATTCGTCGGCTATCTCCTGCAGGGCATTGAGCGACTTCTGGTCGGTCGGCGGGTGAAGTATGACGTTTATGGTGGGTCGTTTCTGTGGCATTGCATCAGCTCCTTGCTGAAATATATGAGGGCAGGGAGCACAAATATGACAAGCCATACAAGCGGCAGTCAGGTTACCATAGTAGTCGTGTCAGTATGGTAACCCAACAGAAAAAAGTTTTTGCCGCTAACTTGGAACTTGGAACGCTTAGGGCATATATTCCGGTTTCAGCGTTATGCCGATATAGCCGTTTTTGGGGTCTTTCCCTATTTCACGCCACTTTCCGTCCTGTACGAATGGCACAGCATCCCTGAATCTCCTGCCGAAAGATTTCAGGCTGTCAGGACAGATTCCACGCTCCGCACAGTATCTGGTGTAGGCGATATGCAGCGTTTCGGTTTGGATCCTTGCGGTATCGTCAATAATACAGCAACTGCGGATAAAACCGGCGTATATAGTTGAAACGTCGATTATCTTCGTGCGCTGACTTTCAGCGTATTGTTGATATAAAGCCATAGCCTCGTCCTCCCCTGAAAACTCCAGTGCAGTTACCTCACAGCGGAAAAGCAGCTGGCGGTATGCTTCGATTGCAAGGTTAGCTATCGCAGCACGCTCAATCAGCAGCTTCTCTGAGAGCTGCCTGTCCTGTTCCTCAAGCGGAATTTGTTTCATAAACGGCACAATACAGCAGCGCTTCATGAACTGCAAGTCCTCGTATTCCAGCAGTAACTCGTGGTTTGTGGAGAAAAGCAGCTTGGTGGTTGCACGCAGTCTGTGAGGGTCCTGGTGCTTTTTCTCGCTGTATATAGCGTCGCCTCCCGTAATACTCTTTATCTTGCCGATTGCTTCAGCTGTGATGGGGTTTCTGGGCATATCGCCAAAGGTCGAGAGGTGAACGTTTGTCATGTAACCCATGGTAAACCTCCTGCCAAAGTCATTCATGCTTGCGCTGAATAGGCTGTCCTCGATAATAAGAGACTCTATCAGTCTTATCAGCACCGACTTGCCAGAGTCACCATAGCCCGCAAACACGAAGAATTTCTTGGCGTCATTTCCCTGAGACAGCAGGTAGCCGATTATTTCAAGTATCCTTGTCTGCAAGGGCAGGTAACCGACGGTAACTGTGTTCAGGAAATCCATGAAAATGGGACAGTTAAGCGCATACGGGTCGTAATTTATCGGCACGCAGTAGGTGATAAACAGATTGGGGTCGGGCGGCAGAAACTGCATTGTCGTGATGTCAAGCAGACCGTTTGCGAATGGTATCAGATTAGGCAGTATATCATGCTCGTCCCTTTGTATTTCAGGGAATATACTAATGGCGTATAAAATCCTGTCTACAAGGCAAGGGTTACCTGTCTGAATGATACTGTTACCGCAAACACGCATTATCAGGCGTTTCATTGTTGCTGCAGTTGTTTCGTGATAACATCCGTCGCTGAATATGAAGTAGGCTTCCTTAAAGATTATAGTCGGGATTGTGTTAAGAAACTCTTTGGCATAGTCGAAAGGATTAAGTGGATTTGAGCGTATGCCATTTGCAGGTGCAATAGGCACTGGTGCCTGATATAGCGTGCCATATAGCGCAACAGGGTCGATATATGTCATGGGCGCATTGACCGGGATATCGTCAGCTACGCTCGTAAGCCCCTCGTCGTTGTAGTATGTAGTGTTTCCGTCAGGTGTAGTGGTCTCGTATACTAACCTCTGAAACGGGTTTATTGCGCTGTTTTCGTTAGTTATGTGCTCAAATGGCACGGATATTAGTCTTGTTTTTTCCATGTTAATCATCCTTTCATAGTTTCTCCTTGGGGAGATGTATCTTTTAGTTGTGTTGTTTGTGATTATTTAGTATCTGTAAGTAATCACTGGCTGTCTAGTATGGCAGCCAGCTGGTCCAGTACTGATCTTTTCTCACCGCATGTCAGGTCAATCCTCGCTAATTCGTCGGTGATTATTTTACAATACAAATCATTCGTTGCTTCCTGAAACAGTTGCAGCGAGGCTTCGTCCTCGGGTGCGTGGATAATAACATTGATTGATCTTGTTTTCTGTGACATTGAAGTAACTCCTTTCAGTAGATTACTTACATGTGTCACAGGTTGTAAAAAGTTATTTTTTTAGTTCTATATAATAGATAATGCTGTATTTGTGATTCTTTTTGGATTTTTTTCTTATATCCCCTCTAAAAAATATATACTGGCTTTGAAAAAATACGCTATATCGAGCCATTGAAACAGGGCAGATGGTTACCTGCCTTTTAGGTAACCTTTTCAGATGGATGTGATTACATTCTATTTATGGCTAAACGGTGCGATTTGATGAGTAATTGAGTGATTGCGAAGGGCGAGGCGTTCAGGGTGCGCAGTTACCTGTAATCCTATGGTAACTCTGTGATGAAGCCATGCGCGTACCACTGAAATGGCATAACAGAGCCATTTGTTGTTAGCGGGTAACTGAGCATTTTCCTATCGGTTACCTGAAAAACGATGAGTGAAAATTAATTATTAGCGGCAAATTATATTGACATCAACGCCGTGCTGTGCTACACTTATTATATGAGGAATGGCATCTTTGCCTGAATTGATCAGAATGGAGGATGGCTGTTGTGAGCGACGTTTTTGAGCTGGAGAATATGGCACTCGAGGATCTGAAGGAGCTTAATAATCAGGCTTTTTATAAAAGAAAGGCTGATGAAAAATATGCAGAAAGGCAGGCGGCATATAATAAGCTGTGTTCTGAGTTTGGCTATAATATCGGTTATCCGAGACAGGACTATGCCTGCCTGATCTGGAATACTCTGAATGCTCTGACATATTACACTGTAAATCAATGGACTCCGTTTACTCCTGATGGAAAGCTATGTGATGATTTTCTGAGCAGAATATATCATCCATTTTACAATTTCAACTATGCAGATTCTACTGACTGGTGTACATGTCTTTTTTATTCTTTTAAAGCGGATCCAGGTGATCATAATTTATATTTTATTGGTACGCTTATAATGGCGGATCAGACAAAGCAAGTGGTTCCTGTGTTGGTTGATAATTTTACTCTTGATGTCGTCAGAAGGGTACTGCTGCATAATGATCGTACAGATGAGATTGAAAAAGCAGATTTGGCTGTAATCCACGACAAGCGTGATAACTGGAGCCGTAGCAGATACGATCAGTTTGTTGATCTGTTAATAGAGATCAAGAGGCTGCGCTTATCTGATCTTCCCGGCAGATCCACTGATTATAGGTACTGTTCCATTGTAATAAACCGTCTTTATTATGTTTATGAGATAGAGGATGGTCAAGCAAAGCTCCTTGGAGATGCTGATAATGAGCTGATGAGAGATCTCAGGTTTGAACATACAGCTTATTCAAACAATCCCTGGTGCCTGCGTATGGCTGTAAAACCTCCTTTTGCTGAACTCAAAGCAGATATGAATATAGTCCTGCCTTTGCTTCGTTATTTGACAATGGGTGACAAGAATACCTTTGATAATCTTGCAAAAGATTTTGTCCATTATATAATGATTCCTGGATTTAAGCGCAGGAATACGATGGTGAGTGGCGACCTTGATAAGCTTAATAAATGGGTCGGACTGATAAACAGTATGGCTTATTGCGTTGAGCTTTCCAATATGGGTCCCGCTTTTCTTGATAAAAGCACAGCACAGGATGCAATAGAACTGCTGCTGAATGGCAAGGATTATTGTCCAGATAAGGATTCATATATTCCCTTCAATACGAACATATTTACCCATGTTTATTATCTGTGCAGCAAAGATGAGCAACCAAAAGAAATGGATAAGGGAAACAAGTATATCCATCTCGAGTTTAAATATGGTGGTGAATACTACAACCTTACACAGCCAGGGCAGCATGAACTGATATGGCTTGCACAGCTGTTTTTTGCACATGGCTGGCATCTTATCAATAAAGCTGAGCAATCCCACAAGGTCAGAACCAGAAACATTGAAAAGGAGTTCATAGAGAGGTTCCTTTGCAAGGACGGTACTTATGTGGTTGACGGCTCTGAATGCCTCAATCAGGATGGTACTCCGCATCTTATCCGCTTGCCGCTGGCTCTTGTATATGAGCTTTATAAATCTTATGCAGGTAAGGAAAAGCAGACAAAGCCAATCAGCGACACTCAGCTCAGGGAGATGCTGGAGCACACATATTCGTTCTCCTATTCAACTCAAAAGGCAACAAAGACAGATATCGAGTATATCTCCAGAGAACTGAGACCATTTATGGATAAATCAGGAATCAATTTTGATGAGAAATGGGTTCAGCCATCAGGTAAAAAGGTACTTGAATGCACTGTAAATGATGAATTCTGGCATGCACTGACCGCACCGTCAACTGCTTCTGAGGCAGTGTACACCGAATTTGAGAGCTTTGACAAGTTTGTCAATGAGGTCTACTCGAGATATCAGAATATGTTCATTTACAATACCGCACTGCTCCCAGAGCCTCAACCTCCTGTGTTTGGCTCACAGTATATGAAGTAAAAATTCCTCTTGCGTATCGCAGCGCAAGAGGATTTCTTTTCAGAAAATTTTCAGGCTCATTCCCAAAAATCTTGACTACATAGTTTTGGGACGATATAATATAAGTATAGACACAGAAAGGAGCCGCACCCATGAAGATCGCTATCTATTCCCGAAAATCGAAGTTCACAGGCAAGGGCGAGAGTATCGAAAATCAGATAGTCCTCTGCCGTGACTACATACAGCGCACCATTCCCGAAGCCACTGACAGCGATATTTTCGTGTACGAGGACGAGGGCTTCTCTGCCAAAAACCTTGACCGTCCGCAGTTTCGTCTGATGATGCAGCAGGCGAGGAAGGAGCCTTTCGATTACATCGTGGTCTACCGCCTTGACCGAATAAGCCGTAACGTAGGCGATTTCGCTACCCTCATCGAGGAGCTTAACGGCATGAATACCGCATTCGTCTGCATTAAGGAGCAGTTTGATACCTCAACGCCGATGGGCAGGGCAATGATGAATATAGCAGCCGTATTCGCTCAGCTTGAGCGTGAGACCATCGCAGAGCGTGTACGAGATAACATGGTGCTTCTTGCGAGGACGGGCAGATGGCTTGGCGGCGTTACCCCGATGGGATTTGCAGGGGAGAAGGTCGAGATACAGGACGGCGAGGGCAAGCACCGCTCCGCTTTCAAGCTGTCCGTCGTTGACGATGAAATGCGTGTTGTCCGCACGGTTTACGAGAAATTTCTTGAATTTCATTCGCTGACTAAGGTAGCAACGTGGTGTATTCAGCATGATATCAAGACCCGCGAGGGCTGCGATTTCCGCATGAGAGCTGTACGTGATATGCTGACGAATCCCGTCTACTGCGTGGCTGATGAGGCTTCCTATAACTATTTCAGTGAGTTGGGCAGCGACCTCTGTTTTGACAGGGACGAGCTTGACGGCAAGTGCGGTCTTATGCCATTCCGCAGGACAACGCAGAGCGGCAGAAAACACGTCCGACTTTCACCTGACGAGTGGATAATCGCATTGGGCAAGCACAAAGGAATAATTCCCTCAGAGGATTGGATAAAGGTACAGCAGGTAATCGAGGGTAACTCGGGCAAGAGCTTCTATCGTCCTGTGCGTAACCAGGTATCTATTTTCTCAGGTCTTGTCCGCTGCGGAAAGTGCGGTCACATTATGCGACCGAGAGTAAACAGCAACAAACGTCGTGATGAGGAGGGTAACCAGACCTTCGCCTATATGTGCGAGTACAAGGAGCGCACCCGTAAGCTGCACTGTGATATGTGCAATGTCAATGGTAACGTGCTTGATAAGCTGCTGTGCGACGAGATACTTGGCTTCAACAGGGCAAAATCCTCTGTCAGCAGACAGATGAGTAAGATAATGAAGCAGTCCGAGCAGAAATCCGAGGTCAACCGCGAAAAGCTGAATGACCTCACAAAACAGCTTGAGGAAAAGAAACGCATGATATCAAACCTCATGATAACGCTTGCGAAATCCGACCAGAGCAGCATTATGTTTGAGTATACAAGCAAGGAGATAGAGCGTCTTGACGGTGAGGTAAAGCAGCTTGACCGCGAGATAGCGGAGCTTAGCTTTGCAGGCGAGGAGCAGGCTCAGAATGAGAGCCATGTTAAAATGTTGGTACAGTCCCTCAGCGAATTCAAGGAGCGTTTCGATAAGCTTTCTGTGGTAGAGAAGCGCGAGTATATGTATAAGGTTATCGACAGGGTAGAGTGGGATGGAGAGAATGCGCATATTTTTCTCAGGACCGCAGGCGATAACGAATGACCTAAGTAACAGATACGACATAAGAAAAGATGTCAATGGAGTACAGATACGAGTACAGACACTTGACCGAGGATGTCGAGAAGTGCACAGATGCAAGGAAACATCATGTCGGCTAGGCTTTGTGCCTGCCGAGCGTGATGTTGACGCAGCAGATGGGTGCTTATCGACATTCTCATCTGCGTTTCCGCAGGTGTGTGATTGCATTATCAATACATTTTGATGCATAGGTTGAAAAATGGTTTCCTTTTTGGTAATCGAATGTATCTACTGCCCTTATTAGGCCAATTGTTCCTATTGAAATGAGGTCATCTTGGTCATTGGCATCTGGATAGTTTTTCTTGACAATGTACGAAATAAGGCGCAGATTGTGCTCAATCAGTGTATCTCGTGCACTAGTATCACCATCCGCCATGCGTTGAATGCAAGCTGCCTCTTCTGTTTTAGACAGCTGTTTAGGAAACATGTTTCGGTTTTCAAGATGTAATCCCATAAACATGAGGTTTTGAAGTGCTAATTGAAGAAAAATGTTGAACATAGTGATCCCTCCCCAGTTATTTTATTATTATCTGCATGTACATAATTACAGCTAGGGTATTATTTCTGCGGAAATAGATCGGGATGTTGTTTGTAGCTTTTCGATTAATGAATGAGAGGTAATTTAAGATTGGATAATATTGATATTTATAGCAGCGATAACATGATTTCCGAAAAACACTTTGAAGAAATGTATAATATTTTGGTCGATTCGTTTCCGTCTTCTGAGCGTCGTAGCAAAGCAGGTCATTTGGCTGAATTCAGCATACCATATTTTCGTTCTTTGTGTTATGGGACTTATGAAGTATCAGCATTGATGAATTATTGGGAATTTGATGATTTCATCTTTTTGGAGCATTTTGCAGTATCTAAGTCTAGTAGATGTAATGGGTTAGGTACTGCAATGATGCGAGAGTTTTCAGTTTTAGCGGGAGGCAAACCTATTATTTTAGAAGCTGAACCGCCAAAATCTGGTGAACTCAGTGAGAGACGGATAAAGTTTTATAATAGATTAGGATTTGTGCTTAATGAGTATGAGTATTGGCAGCCCTCTCTGCAAGAGGGTGAACTTCCGGTGCGTTTAATGTTAATGTCATCACCGAATGCTCTGACTAACGAAGATTTTTGTTCAGTTCGTGATACGCTTTATAAATTCGTTTATTGCAAATATGGTCTTTGATTTTCATGTTGAAAGGCGGTAATGCTATGGCAAAACGCTATACATTCAAATATGTAGATACAAGATATGCAACTGATGTTGAGCTTGGTGCGATTTATTCTCATGAATTCACTGAATTTAGGGTGTGGAGTCCGCTTGCGGAAAATGTAGCTCTTAATCTTTGGCTTGGCGGAAGCAAGCAAAGAACAGTGTTTACAATGGAGCGTGGAAAGCGGGGGGTATGGAGCATTCGTATAAACGGCGATCTTGACGGAGCATTATATACATACTCAATCACTCATAACGGTGTCGTAAAAGAAACCATAGATATTTATGCAAAAGCATCAGATATTAATGGGGTTCATGGTATTATATTCGACCCTAAACGTGCAACTGTTGATGGTTGGGAGAATGAAAGGGTGATGTCTCTAAACAGCTATACAGATGCAGTAATCTATGAGCTTCATGTCCGTGATTTCTCGATGGACAATAGCGGTAGTTTTACCAATCGAGGAAGACTAGCTGCGTTTTGTGAAAATGGAACAACTAACATTTTCAATGATACGATCGGACTTGAATATATTGCTGATCTTGGTGTTACACATATTCATTTTTTGCCAATCATGGACTATGGGTCAGTTGATGAAAATGCCCCTACATTCAATTGGGGATATGATCCGCTTAATTATAATATTCCAGAAGGCAGTTATTGTAAATCACCTGAAGATGGTGTTGAGCGTGTAAGAGAACTTAAATCGCTTATTTCTGCAGTGCATCGACATGGTCTTGGCGTTATTTTGGACGTTGTGTACAATCATACTTATGATGCTGATAATTCGCCGTTTGGAAAGACTTTCCCTCATTACTACTATCGTCATGAGAATGGCAGATATTCAAATGGCAGTGGTTGTGGAAACGAACTTGCTACTGAAAGATATATGGTAAGAAGATATATCTCTGACAGCTTGTGTTATATTGCCAAAGAGTATAAGATTGATGGTTTCCGATTTGATCTGATGGGGCTTATTGATGTTGAAACGCTTAATCAATGTGCAATAAAGCTTCGTGAGATCAACCCTAATATTATTCTGTATGGCGAGGGATGGACAGGGGGCTTCTGTCCGCTTTCAGAATCTGAAAGAGCTTTGAAGCATAATGCTTGTAAAGTTCCGCAGTATGCAATGTTTTCAGATGATATTAGGGATTCAATAAAGGGTAGTGTATTCAGTGACTTGGATAGAGGCTATGTAAATGGTAATCCCGATGCGTGGCATAGAGAAATGGTAAAATCATCTCTTGTTGGCGGAATATATCATAAACAGGTAAAGCGAATAAAAGCTGCTTGCTGGTCTGATTCACCAACACAATGTGTCAATTATGTTGAAGCTCATGACAATCTTACACTTAATGACAAGCTCATGCTATCTATGCCAAATTCAACTGTTGAGCAAAGGATCGCTGCAAATAAAATGGCTGCTGCACTTGTAATACTGGCTCAGGGGATACCTTTTATGCAGGCAGGACAGGAGATGCTGCGTTCAAAACCTATCTCAGTCGGAGAATATGATCACAACAGCTATTGCTCGTCCGATAGTGTCAACTCGATAAAATGGAACGATGTAACTATAAATAGCGAGATAGTAGCATATTATCGTGGACTGATTTCGATAAGAAAGAAGTTCAAAGAGTTCAGATTGTCAAATGGTGATGATATACGCACAGCAATAAGTTTCAGAAATCTGAAAAATGGTGCATTTGTCATGAAAAATGATGATCTATGGCTTATTGTAAACCCAACAAATAGTTCTATTGATATCAGTGCTGAGAGCTATGCGGTATATGTTGATGCTGAGCATGCATCGTCAGAGCCCCTATATTATGGAAAACGCAAAGCTTCAGCAGCACCGCATAGCATTCTGCTGATAAAGATACTTGAGGATATTGATTCGGTCGTTGATAGGATAAGGAAGATGGAGTTATATTTTGATACGGTGCAGAACGTTTTTCAAGTGTCTCCAGAAGAACTAGAGACTAGCGAGTCGGTCATTGATATGCTTGAAGAATTGATACATTATTATGAAGGCGGCCAGTGGCTTGAGGATTTCAGGCGTGATGAACATGGTGAACTTCCCTCTGAACTTAAGCGTGGTATATTGTCTGAGGATGCAATATATGACCTGCTTAGCGATATAAAGCAGATTAAATAAATGAAATTCCCCTGAGAAACAATATTTCTCAGGGGAATTGTAATAAATAGGTGTTACTTTACGAATACGAATTCATCAAATGTGAGAAGCTGTCTACCTTTCATTGCATCCTTGAACCATCCTTCGTATCCGTCGTTAACAACAAAGAAGATTGCATGACGACCTGTTACTGCTTTAAGTCTTCCGCCAATGATGCTTTCGTCTTCGCCAAATGGTATTATTCCAATCTCTTCACCGTTTTCGCTGTCAAGATGTACACTAATGTTGCCTCTGCTGCCCATGCCGTGCATTTTTATGCGGATCTGCATTGTTTTAGATGAATTATCTTCACCAAAGTCAAAATACTTCCATCCCATAACACATCCACTGGTGATGTTTGTAATGGTGCGATCAAATATGTTTCGCTCAGTAATAAAGCATCCGCCTTTAAGTACACAAGCAGTGTCAGCAGGGACGATATTATACGGATTGAGGCTTTCCTCAAAGCCGAGAGATGTCATCTCGACTTCAGGAATAGTACCATCAGGGAGTATATTAATGCGTTCAACACAAGCACGACGTGACATGATAGTACCATTTGTCATACGGTGATAGAATATGTACCACTGACCATTGATGTTGCATATAGAACCATGATTATTACCGCCAGGGTAATCTACACCGTTGTTGACGATAGTACCTCTATAGGTAAAAGGTCCTGTTGGAGAGTCAGAGGTTGCATAATCAAGACAACTTCCGAGCTGAGGAGAATAAATCATATAATATGTATCGCCTACTTTTCTGGGGGAGCATGCCTCGAAAAATTTGTGAGGTTCTTCAACAGGGATTATATCTGGCTGATATGTGCCATCAACCATTTCGTACATATTAGCCTTAAGCTCTGCCATGTAAGAGCCTTGATAACCGCAGTAGATATAAACTCTTCCGTCATCGTCAACAAGTACACCAGGATCGATGAAAGTGCCGTCATCGTAGTGCTTGTCAACATTGTACTGATATTTTGAAAGCAGCTTGAACGGGCCTTCTGGCTTGTCGCTGACACCTACGCATCCTTTTGCACCTACGATGTATGCGTATAGGTAGTATTTGCCATCACGCTCAACAACATCTGGAGCAAACAACAGGTTATCTGTCCAATCAACATCCGACGGTGCATCGTTGCCATCATTGGTACGGAAAATATCTCCATGACACGTCCATTTGTTAAGATCATTAACAGATGCAGACCACACCTTTAGTTTGTGATCACAGAAATCAATGGAATCTACACGGTCATGAGAGCCATAAATATATACTCTGTCGCCGAACACTCTCGGCTCACCATCTGGGATACATTCCCAAAGTGGAAGATAAGGGTTAGCCATAATATTCACCTCATAATATTATTTATTGATGATAGTTTGATTATAGCATATAGCAAGCTATATTTCAAATATAAAAGTGACGGTTTATAGCATTTTTTTGCCATACTTGCTTGATTATTTCATAAATATATGTTATATTTATATTGGTGATGTTATGGAGTATATGTATTTGCATTATTTTACTGATGACAATGAATTCCCTTTTTTCATACAGTTTGGCTCTCATATGGATGATATGTTTATGCATGGTCATGCAGATTTTTGTGAGCTTTCAATTGTTATGAGCGGCAGTGCTGAACATGTTGTCGGTGAGGAACGCTATCCTTTGAAAAAAGGTGATGTGTTTGTTATGGGTCAAGATATATTCCACGGTTTCGACAAGGTGGATAATTTTAAGCTTTGTAATATTATGTTTCGCCCTGAAGTGCTGCTTGACGGTGACCTTGATGTAAAACAGCTTTCAGGTTTTCATGCATTATTTCTACTTGAGCCAAAGATCAATGATACAGAGGGGTTTAATAGCAGATTTAAGCTTGCCCCTGACCAGTTTGCTGAGCTTAGTCAGCTTCTAAATCTTGCTGAGCGGGAATATTCTTCTAATAACGGCGGAAAAAAGACATTGCTGCAGTCTTATTTTATGCAGCTACTTGTTATGCTGTCACGTTACTATGATGCTCCTTCACGTCACCGAGAGATAACAGGGATAGCAGAGGCAGCAGCATATATGGAAACACATTATGCTGATGATATCAGCTTTGATACTATACTTGAGATATCTCACTACTCGCAGCGACATTTTATTAGGCTGTTTTCCTCAGTGTATAATACTACGCCTCAGAAATATCTTACCAATGTTCGCTTAAGAACTGCCTGTAAATTATTGCGTGAGAGCAATCTTTCAATTACTGAAGTTGCATTGCGTAGCGGTTTTGGTGATGCTAATTATTTTAGCCGTGCTTTCAGAAAAGCGATGGATGTCACGCCAACTCAGTTTAGACAAGAAAAAATGTAGTTATAATTCAATATTAGAGCCTGAGAACAAACATTCTCAGGCTCTTTTGTTAAAAGCTATTGACAAATATGTCTCGAAGTGATATAATTACAACTCCACCCCTAAAATGTCAGCTTTATTATCAGATCGACATAATTATTTTAATTGTCCTAAAAAATGCACACATTTTTCTCTGGAGCATGTTATAATAGATACACGCTGATAAATAAGTCAAAGAGATTAATGGCTGTTTAGTTGTTAAATAGTTTGTTTTAGTGTTGCTTTTTTAAGGAGTTGATGCTTATTGATCTAAAAAGGTTTTATCCTATGGTACTTTCGTTAACAATGGAGTTTTCTAAGGAGGAATCAATATGAATAAGAATGAGATCAAGATCGGAACAAAGGTAGTAGTTCATGTAAGGGACAAGCTTGGTAGTTTCAATACTCTTTCCTCTACTGCAGTTGCAGAAGTGGTATTTATCAGTCCCGTGGCTGACTATGTTGTTGTGAACATGGGCAATCATTGTACCTGCTATTGGTGTAATGAGCTCTCTCCTGTATAACTTCAACTCAAAATAATAGAAAGGTATATATTCAATGGAAATTGCACTTTTGATAATAGGAATTATTGCTTCTTTGCTTCTCGTTGTTATATTTATTATGCTGCTGCTAATGAAGAATGGTGGCACTGAGCGTATGCTTGAGACTCTGCGGTCTGACGATGCAGCGTCGCAGAAGGAGCTTAGAGCTGATATACATAACGATGTCCAGTCGTCTTTTAGCAACCTCAGCGGTATGCTTAATGAAAATATACATAATATCAGTAAGATGCAGAGTCAGAATCATAACGAATTTGTTGCACGCATTATTCAGAAGCTTGATGATAAGGATCGCAAGGATACAGATCAGCAGCAGGCTTTCAGCACTACTCTTTCGAATCAGCAAGCGGCACTTGGCAACAGTGTTAATCAGCAGCTGCAGGTATTGGAAGCACGATTAAAATCGCTGGAACAAAACAACGAGCAGAAGCTTGATGCTATGCGCCAGACTATGATGAACCAGCTCGCAAACATCCAGACTGATAATAATAAAAAGCTTGATGAGATCAGAGCTACTGTCGATGAAAAGCTGCAGGATACCTTGGAAAAGAAGATGAACGATTCGTTCAAGCTTGTGAGTGAACGGTTGGAGCAGGTCTACAAGGGATTAGGTGAGATGCAGACTATTGCTACCAGCGTAGGCGATTTGAAAAAAGTGCTGTCCAATGTAAAGAACAGAGGCATCCTCGGCGAAATACAGCTTGGAGCAATAATTTCTGATATCTTGACAGTCGATCAGTACGAGGAGAACGCTGTTACTATCCCTGGAAGTACCACAAGGGTAGAGTTTGCGATCAAGCTTCCCGGTGCTAATGATGGTGAGCATATCATGTTACCTATTGACAGTAAATTCCCAGGTGACACTTATGCAGCGTTGCAGGATGCTTATGCCGAGGGAAATGCTGAGGCTATTGAAAACGCAAAGAAATCCCTTGTTACTGTTATTAAGAGTTGTGCTAAGGACATTCGTGATAAGTATGTAGCTCCTCCTCATACTACGCAGTTCGGAATAATGTTCCTGCCATTTGAGGGCCTTTATGCCGAGGTCGTTAATTTAGGATTAGTAGAGGTACTTCAGCACGAATATAATGTCAATGTAACTGGACCGTCAACGATGGCTGCAATGCTAAATTCATTGCAAATGGGCTTTAAGACTCTTGCCATACAGAAGCGCAGTGCGGAGGTTTGGAAAGTGCTCAGTGAGGTCAAGAGTGAGTTCGGAAAATTTGAGGATGCTCTTCTTGCTACGCAAAAGCATATTAAAAAGGTCGATGAGGATCTTGACAAGTTGCTCACAACACGCACTAGGGCGATCAACAGAAAGCTGCGTAGTGTTGAGATCGATACTTCTGATGGCACCGATTCAGACGTGATAGGTGAATTAACATGATTGATGCTTATAAGATCTTTAAGGATTGCTTTACTGATATCGGCATAGGATATGAACAGTTCTGTAGTTTGTTTTCGAATTGTGACGTAATTTATGCTAATGATGAAGGTGTTGCGCTTGTTAAGGATAATATGATTCGTCTGCTTGCAGTGCGACCAGAGTTCAGAAATAACGGTGTGGGAACTGAGCTGCTTTATGAATGTGAGCTTTTGATAAAGAAGAATGGCTATGACAGCGTTGTGCTCGGCGGAAGCCCTATGTGTGGTGCAGTCAATGGCAGTGATGTTTTTTTCATTAAGCATGGGTATATAAAGGACGGGGACTTTGTTGAAATGGGAATGGATATCACATCCTATTCTGCACCAGAATTCTTTCTTCCTGATGGGGTATGTTTTAAGTATTACGATGGGACACTTGAAGAACTTCACCGTGCTGTTGCTGATGTTGATGAAGAATGGGTTCAGTATTTTTCTGATATGAATTCTGTTTTTTGCGGTTATCTTGACGGCAAGCTTGCAAGCTTTTGTATTATAGGCGAGGATGAGCTCTGCTTGCTTAGTGATGATACTGCTTCAGTTGGCAGTGTTGGTTGTGTTGGAACTATTCCTTCATTCAGAAACAAAGGCATAGGTCTTGCAATGGTATCAAAAGCTACTGAGCTTCTCAGGGATAATGGCTCAACCAAATGCTTCATCCACTACACACATCTGGAAAAATGGTATGCAAAGCTAGGCTATATGACCTTCCTTCGTTTCTCTCCTATGAGCAAGAAAATATAAAATGTGGCGGTGATATTTCACCGCCATTGCTTATCTAGTTGTAAATCTAACATCTGTAACAGTAAGCGTATTGCCGGTTACCTTGAAATGTATTTCATAACAACTGAAATCCATAATGTAGACCCTGTCTGCATCGTTTTGGTATTGAGGACGTGGATCTTGTTTTAGAACTGCAATAAGGCTTTCATGCTTATCTTTAGGTATCTCTTCAAGAAGTGTATGCGGAAAATCAACTTCAAGCACTCCCTCATTCTGCGCAAGTGCAAATCCGTTCAAAGCATCGGAATGGCTGTCGACATATGGTAGATATGGCTTGATATCAAAGATAGGTGTATTATCAAGCAGATCGGCACCCGTAATATGGATTATAGGCCCTTGGGGAGTATTGAGCTCGATTTTTTCAAGCTTAACGCAGCTAAGACCAATAGGATTTGGTCGAAATGGTGACCGTGTTGCAAAAACTCCCATGCGAGTATTGCCGCCCAGTCGAGGGGGCCTTACGGTAGGTGACCATGAGTCTCTGACGGCTTCGGAAAATTCCCATATGATCCATAAGTGTGAGTATTGCTCCAAGCCCCTGAGGGCATCGGCATTACGGTATTCATTACAGAATATGATCTGAGCTTTCAGCTGCTCAATAAGTCCGCTCTGACGTGGTATACCGAATTTAGTAGGAAAATCGGTACGGATATGTGCGATTGTCTTTAATTCAAGCGCCATCAGTTACCTCCGATGATCTCTCTGATAGTTTTTTCTACTTGCTTTACCTCGTCATGGAACTCTGTTGCAGATACTCGAATTCCACCACTGCCAAGAATGATCAGCTGCTCTACATTATCTGATGTTGCAACCCTTACACGGTGCTTTTTGCCAAGCTCATGTGCAACTTTTTCAATATACATATCTGCAGTTTCAGCTTCTTTAGTATATACAACGGTGATGTTATTTTCTTTTTCTATCTCACGGTGATTTCCCTTGACCTTATAGGCATCGAAAACAAGTATAAGATTATTTTGCTTAAAGCCTTGATAGTTGCACATTATATTTATTAGCTGGGCTCGTGCCGCATCAAGATTATCTTTAGCAATGGCTTTCAGTTCATCCCATGCAAAGATGATGTTGTAACCATCGACAAGCATGTATTCAGGTCCTTTGGGTGCTGGCGAGACTCGGGGTGGTTTATTAATTTCCTCTCGTTTGTCTCTTCTCATAGCCACATGGGTATTTCTTTTTATTTTTCCATAGGTGCGCTCGAATATCTCCATGAGCTCTTTATCAGCTGCAATGCGCTGACGATAGGTATTTACCTGTTGTTGTGTAACTAGCCTGTCAGGTATCTCATCTTCTTCACCATTGTTTGTTCCAAATCTAATTCCGCTGTCTACGTGCATACGAGATGGAGCTTCATTCCACTTTACAATGACACCTGCACCGTGGGAGCAGAATACGCTGTCAGCTGAGTTATCAATATCGCTGTCACAGTCATAACCTATTTCAGATATTATTTCATCAGTGTTATGGCAGGGGAAATAGCCCTTTGGAATGCAGGTGAGCCGACCTTTGCCGTGTGTGTAACTAATTACTTCACTTGGGTAATCTCTCATTTTGGCAACTGGAGCAGACCCTGTTATCAGCGTAAGATCACCAATTGTTTGTGGTTGCTCAAATCGGCAATCCATTCGCTGCAGGTCGGTAAGTGCTTTTCCAGTGTTTTCACTTGGTATCTCAAGACGGTAATCATACCATGGTTCAAGTAAAACTGATTTTGCTGATCGCAGACCCTGCCGTACAGCACGGTATGTTGCCTGTCTGAAATCGCCGCCCTCTGTATGCTTGATGTGAGCCTTTCCTGCAACGACAGTTATCTTAATATCAGTGATTGGTGAACCTGTTAGTACACCAAGGTGAGTTTTCTCTTCAAGATGTGTTAGTATAAGACGTTGCCAGTTGATATCAAGGTCGTCTTTTCGGCAGTCAGATGCAAATTGAAGTCCAGTACCTCGTTCGGCAGGCTCAATAAGCAGATGCACTTCGGCATAGTGCCTTAGAGGTTCATAGTGTCCCATACCAACTACAGGTGATTCAATGGTTTCCTTATAGGTGATGCTGCCCTTGTCAAATTTCACCTCAAGGTCAAAACGCTCACGGACAAGACCTTTGATTATCTCCAGTTGTATCTCTCCCATTAGCTGAATGTGTATCTCCTTAAGCTGCTCAGACCAAATGATGTGCAGCTGAGGCTCTTCTTCTTCAAGCTTTCTGAGCAGTGAAAGTGTTGTGGGAATATCAGTTTTGGGCGGGAGGATTATTTTATATGTCAGTACTGGCTCAAGAAGTGGGGCAGAGGAGGCAGTTTCACATCCCAGTCCCATTCCTGCATTAGTTGCGGTTAGTCCTGTTACTGCGCAGACAGATCCCGCTGGTGCTTCATCGACAGTTGAGTACTTTGCTCCGTTATATATCCTTATCTGGTTTACTTTCTCCTGTTTGCCACCAATGTCAAATTGAGTTTTTACTTTCAGAGAACCACCAGTAACTTTTAGGTGTGTAAGCCTTGCTCCGTTGTCATCCTGCGTTATTTTATATACTTTTGCGCCAAAGATTTCGTTGCGATCGTATTCAGTAGTATATTCATCTAAAATATTGCAAAGTTGATCGATTGCTTTCATCTTAAGAGCTGAACCGAAAATACAAGGGAAAACGGTTCTACGATTAATTGCTGATACCACTGCTGTTTTATCGATATTTCCACTTTCAAGATAGATGTTCATGAGTTCTTCATCGCACTCAGCGAGGACCTCGTTTTGCTCGTTGACAGTTAGCTCCTTGCTGAAATCGGTGCAGCCTGCACTGAGTTTGCGTTTTAGCTCATTAAGTAGTGCTTCTTTTGTGAGAAAAGATATATCCATTTTATTGATAAAAATGAATGTAGGAATATTATATCGCATCAGTAGTTGCCAAAGTGTTTCAGTGTGGCTTTGAACTCCATCAGTGCCGCTAATAACAAGTACAGCATAGTCAAGCACCTGTAAGGCACGTTCCATTTCAGTGGATAGATCAACATGTCCCGGTGTATCCAACAATGTAAATTGAGTGTCATTTATGCTCATAATTGCCTGCTTTGAAAAAACAGTTATGCCTCTGCTTCGTTCAATACTATTGTTGTCTAAGAATGCATCGCCGTGGTCAACTCTTCCTAGCTTTCGAATTTCTCCGCAGCAATAGAGCATGGCTTCTGACAGTGTGGTTTTGCCAGAATCTACATGAGCCAGCATACCTAATACAAGTCTTTTCATTTTATCATTCCGTTCTAAATATTCTTATTTTATTGTAGCATATTTTGAATGACTTTTCAATATCATCTCGCTTAATTGCTGATTTTGGTGAAAAATTTGAAAAATATGCCATTAATACCTTATATATAGTTGCAAAAAAAACAGATTTGTGGTACAATAATATGGAAAATTTGTTGGAGGTGAAGGTGTGGATATCAGAGTAAAGGACATTCTTATTATGAAAAAAGAGCATCCTGGTTGCGGTAGTAAAAAAATGCTTGTTCAGCGGTGTGGCGCAGATTTCAGATTGCGTTGTGAGGGCTGCGGTCACACCTTTATGATACCACGATCAAAATGCGAAAAGAGGATAAGAGCAATTTTCCGTGAAGCTGGAAATTCTGAGAATTAGCTTTAACGCAGTTCATCAGATATATCATGTTTTATGGAGGTATTGTTAATGTTAGATAAATTGCAGCTTGCTGAAGCACGTTATGATGAGATCAGTGTAAAGCTCAGTGATCCAAGTGTTATATCAGATAATGAGTTATATAAATCTTTGATGAAAGAATTTAAGGATCTTACACCGCTTATTGACGCTTACAAGATCTACAAGACAGCAGTGAATACTTGCGATGAAGCAAAGCTCCTTATCGACGAAAGCTCAAATGATCCTGAGATGAAGGAATTCTTTGCGCTGACATACGAAGAGAATAGGTGTCTTGCAGATGAATACGAAGAAAAACTGAAAATACTGCTGCTACCTCGTGATCCTGATGATGATAAAAATGTAATCGTAGAGATTCGTGGAGGCGCAGGTGGAGATGAAGCCGCACTGTTCGCCAATTCTCTTTTTAGGATGTATTCCATGTTTGCCCAGTCGCAGGGCTGGAAGATAGATGTGATAAACTCAAATCCAACAGAGTTGGGTGGATATAAAGAGATATGCTTCAGCGTAGAGGGAGACGGTGCATACTCTATGTTGAAATATGAGAGTGGAGTTCACCGAGTACAGCGTGTCCCTGAAACTGAATCACAGGGCAGGATACACACTTCTACTATTACGGTTGCAGTGCTTCCTGAAGTTGAGGAAGTCGATGTGGATATCAATCCTGCTGACCTTACTATTCAGACCTATCGTTCCAGTGGTGCAGGTGGTCAGCATATCAACAAAACAGAGTCAGCTATTCGCATCATCCATAATCCATCTGGAGTTGTTGTGGAGTGCCAGGAGGAGCGTTCTCAGTTCAAGAATAAGGAAAAAGCCATGAAGATGCTGTATAGTAAGCTTTATGATGCTAAGCTATCAGCTCGTGATAATGCTATTGCAGAGGAGCGGCGTATTCAAGTAGGCACTGGTGACCGCTCGGAACGAATTCGTACCTATAACTATCCGCAGTCAAGGGTTACTGATCATAGGATAGGGCTTACTTTATACAAGCTCGATGATATTATGAACGGTAACTGTGGCGAAGTGTTTGAGGCATTGCGGTTAGCCGACCAAACAGCCAAGCTGCTTAAACAGAAAGACAATTGATTTGGAGTGATAAACGGTGAAAACCGAGGTTCAGCCTTTTAATGAACATAGTATTGAGCTTGCTGCCAAACTGATTAGAGATGGTCAGATAGTCGGTATGCCTACGGAAACTGTATATGGTCTTGCTGCAAATGCCCTTGATGAGGATGCTGTTCGCAGTATATTTGTTGCTAAAGGTCGCCCACAGGATAATCCTCTGATCGTTCATATTGCTTCCCTTGACATGCTTCCTTCCCTTGTTACCGAGATTCCGGATGTAGCAAAACGTTTAGCGGAGAATTTTTGGGGTGGCCCGCTCACCATGATATTTCCGAAGAGCAATCTTGTTCCCGATGTTACGAGCGGTGGTCTTGATACTGTTGCAGTAAGGATGCCTTCAAGCAAAGCAGCCTGTGCTTTGATTGAAAAAAGCGGTCTGCCGTTGGCTGCGCCTTCCGCAAATCTTTCTGGAAGTCCCAGTCCTACAACTGCTCAGCATGTGTTTAATGATATGGATGGTAGGATCCCTCTTATCATCGATGGCGGTGCTAGCAGCTGCGGAGTAGAGAGCACTGTTATTTGTTTTAATAACGAAAAGATACACATACTTCGTCCGGGAGGAATAACAGCGGAAATGCTTGCACAATTTGCTGAGGTTGAGATAGACAAGGCTGTTTTTGCAAAACCTGCTGAAAATGAGAAAGTGCTTTCTCCCGGAATGAAATACAAGCATTATTCTCCAAAGGCTAATGTTATCATTGTTGATGCTCATGGTGATTTGTTTATTGAATATTGCATCAATCACATTTGCGGAAAAACAATGGCACTAGGAATTGGGATAGAACAAGGTGGTATTTTTCACAGCTATGGTGACACTTCTGAGCAGCAGGCGCAGAATTTGTTCGCTATGCTACGTAACGCAGATGACAATGATATAGATACGGTGTATGTTGAGATGCCGTCGCAGGATGGTGTTGGTCTTGCGGTGTATAATCGATTGCTACGTGCAGCGGGTTTTGAGATAGTAAAGGCATAGAGATGATCAGCTTATCAAATAAAAATATAGTTGGGCTTGTAGGAATGTCTGGAGCAGGAAAATCGACAGTATGCAAGAGATTTTCGGACAATGGATATACTATTATTGATTGCGACATCGTTGCAAGAGAAGTTGCAGCATGTGATAGCCCATTTCTTGCAGAGGTCTGCGAACGTATTTCAGCAGAGCTGATATGTGCTGATGGTTCTCTTGACCGCCGTAAAACTGCAGAACTCATTTTTAATAATGTTGATGCGAGATTGTTGTATAACAGCATAATATATCCATATATTACCTACAATGTTATTGAAAAGATAAAAGCTGTTGGAGCAAATGTCCTTCTTGATGCACCTACGCTATTTGATGCTGGGCTTGAGATGATATGCACTGATATTGTCAGTGTATGTGCTGATAAGGCTGTCTGTGAGGAGAGAATCATCCGTCGTGACGGTATAAGCAGAGAACTTGCTGTAGCAAGGTTGTCGTCTCAGCATAGCATTGATTATTATCAGGCGAAATCAGATTATTGCATCATCAACAACGGAACAGAGGAGGAACTCTTTTTAGCAGCTGATGATGTTATATGTTCCTTGAAAGGAGAATAATGGATAGTAAAAAGAGAAAAAAGCAAACTCGCATACTGCCTATATTGACAGTTATTGTGCTGATTGCTGCTATCGTATGCACTGCGTTATATTTCGGATACGATAAATATATCAAGTACACACATCCAATTAAATATGAGAATTATGTTGTGCGATATGCTGCACAGAATAATATTGATAAGTATCTTGTATATGCTGTTATAAAAACCGAGAGCGGATATGATTCTAATGCGGTATCAAATGTAGGTGCAAGGGGACTCATGCAAATAATGGAACCTACCTTTGAATGGATAAAATTCAAGATGGGTGATGATGAGACTGAGTATTATGATATGTTCGATCCTGAAACTAATATTCGTTATGGTTGTTATCTGCTAGGATATCTATATCAGGAATTTGGAAATGTTCAAGCTACAATGGCAGCATATCATGCTGGCAGGGGACAGGTCAATGAATGGCTTGCTGATAAAAATTTTTCTACTAATGGCAGGACACTTGATTATATTCCGATATCAGATACTGCTCATTATGTTGATAAGATAATCAACTCAATATCTGTGTACAAAGAGCTTTATGCTTAATATAAGAAAGGATGGATTAACTATGGCTACTAAGAAAAAAGATGAGGTAAAAGAACTTAAAGATAAGCTGCTTGTACAAAAAAAACACTCTGTACAGCTTATGAGCGATAAAGAACTGAAGCTTTGTGATAAGTTTTGTGAGGGCTACAAGAGCTTTCTTGATGCTGGCAAGACTGAGCGTGAGGTTGCTGCATTTATTAGTAATGCTGCGCTGTCAAAAGGTTTTAAGCCCTTTGATAGAAAGGCTGAATATAAAGCAGGAGATAAGATTTATTATGTAAACCGTGATAAAGCTGTTATTCTTGCAGTTATCGGCAAAGATAGTATAGAAAACGGTGTAAATCTTGTTGCAGCGCACATTGATTCTCCTCGTCTTGATTTAAAGCAAAATCCTCTTTATGAAAATCATGAGGTGGCATATTTTAAGACTCATTATTATGGTGGCATTAAAAAGTATCAGTGGCCAACAATTCCTCTTTCATTGCATGGAGTGGTTGTAAAAAGTGATGGCTCAAAGGTCAATGTTTGTATCGGCGAGGATGACAAGGATCCCGTATTTTGTGTTTCTGATCTGCTGCCGCATCTTGCGTCAACTCAGTATAAGCGACCTTCCAATGAACTCATAAAGGGTGAAGAGCTTAATATTATCATAGGCTCAAGACCTTTTAAGAGTGATGAGGGAAGTGAGCTTGTAAAGCTTAATATCATGTGTATTCTCAATGAAAAGTATGGTATAATCGAGAGCGATTTTATTTCAGCCGAGCTTGAAGCAGTTCCTTCATTTAAGGCTAGAGATATCGGATTTGATAGAAGTCTTATTGGTGCTTATGGTCAAGATGACAGAGTATGCGCATATACTGAGCTTATGGCGATCCTTGATCTTTCAGATAATGGCATGGTTCCTCAGAGAACAGCTGTTGCAATCCTCACCGATAAGGAGGAGACAGGCAGTGATGGCAATACAGGTTTATGCTCATCTTATCTGAAGTATTTTATTGCGGATCTTGCAGCTACATTTGGTGCTGAAGGAAGGACTGTACTTTCCAACTCGAGATGTCTTTCTGCAGACGTTAATGCTGCGTATGATCCGACATTCCCTGATGTATTCGAGAAGAATAACTGCGCATATCTGAATGGTGGAGTGTGCGTTACAAAGTATACTGGCTCCCGTGGTAAGAGTGGAACATCTGACGCATCGGCTGAGTTTGTAGGTGAAATCCGTTCTTTGCTTGACAGTAAGGGCGTTATTTGGCAGACAGGAGAGCTTGGAAAAGTAGATATTGGCGGAGGCGGAACTGTTGCTGCATATATTGCAAATCTCGATGTCGATACGATCGATGTAGGTGTACCTGTCCTTTCAATGCATGCTCCCATGGAAGTTACCGCTAAGACGGATGTATATCAGGCATATAAAGCGTTTTACGCTTTTTTGATTGATTAAGGACAAACAATAATATTTCACTGATTTGTTTGCATAGACATATTATGCACAAAGAGGTGATATGAATGCCGCAAAAGCGATCGATACTGCGCAAGATCGGAATAAAGCTTATTGCATCAGCGCTAATTATGATTGGACTCATATTTTTGACAGACCTGAGCCTGCAGCCTTTGGTAGAAAAGGCGAATGCTTACGAATGCCATACAATAGTTTCCGGTATCATCAACAGCGCAGTTATTGATGTGTTAGATAGTCAAGGTATTGAGTATTCGAAGCTTGTAAGCTTATCCACTAATCATGATGGTGAAGTAGTATCGGTTGAAAGCAACGTGATGAGTATTAACAGGCTGAAAACTGATATTGCTGCTCGACTTGGGCGTGAGATGCAAAAATTGCCGCTAGTTAAGGTCAATATTCCCCTCGGTACGCTTACAGGGATACAAATGCTGCATGGCAAGGGGCTGGATATTGGCATGAGTCTGCAGCCGCTTGGTTATGCCAAAACACAGATTATAAGCGAATTCACTGAGGCTGGAATAAATCAGACACGCCACCGGATTCTTATTGAGATAAAAGTTAATGTTGATGCTATAGTTCCTGGTTTTTCTACAGATGTACAGGTCGTTACATCTATTGTTGCGGCTGAAACGATAATTATAGGAAGAGTTCCGGATGCATACACTCATGTTGTATCTTCTGATCAGGATCTGATAGGTACACTTGAGGATTATGAAGCAGAGTTTTAGTAAAATCGGAGGTAACACATTGTTACTTGAGGAAGCAAAAAAACAGGCCGAGAGCCTGCGTAAAACGATTGAAAAGCACAATCATAGTTACTATGATCTCGATTCGCCTACTATTGAGGATGACGAGTATGATGCGCTTATGCGCCAGCTAAGGCAGATAGAAGAAGAGTTTCCTGAGTTGTTGACTCCGGATTCCCCAACACAGCGTGTTGGCGGTACCGTAATGAATACCTTTGATAAGGTTCAACACGAGGTGCAAATGGGCAGTCTTCAGGATGTGTTCAGTGTTGGCGAAGTTAGTGATTTTATTGAAAGAGTACAATTGCAAGATGCAGATGAATTCGTCGTTGAGCCTAAGATAGATGGACTTTCTGTTTCACTGGAATATGAGAATGGAGTGTTTATAAGAGGCTCAACAAGAGGCGATGGATTTGTAGGCGAGAATATTACATTCAATCTGAAAACGATACCCTCTATTCCTCTTAAACTTAATGAAGAGATACCTTTTATTGAAGTGCGTGGCGAGGTTTATATGCCACGAAAGAGTTTCGCTGAGTTATGCGCTGAACAGGAAAAGAATGGCGATCCTCTCCCTAAAAATCCTCGCAATGCTGCAGCGGGATCGCTCAGGCAAAAGGATAGTCGCATTACAGCCCAGCGAAAGCTTGATATATTCTGTTTCAATGTTCAGAGGATAGTCGGAAAAGAACTAAAAACTCATTCCGAGTCACTGGAATATATGCAGCGGTTAGGATTTAAGGTCGTTCCTGATTACCTCGTTTGTCATAGCAGGGAAGAGGTGGTCGATAAGATTGAGGGTATTGGAGAGATGCGCCGCTCATTGCCTTTTGATATAGATGGAGCAGTCGTTAAGGTAAACAATTTTGCGCTTCGTGAGGAGATTGGTGCCACAACAAAGGTGCCGAAATGGGCAGTTGCATTTAAGTATCCTCCTGAGGAAAAGGAAACCACACTTAATGAAATAGAGATAAATGTTGGTAGAACAGGTGCATTGACACCTGTTGCAATATTTGATCCTGTTTTCTTAGCTGGAACCACTGTTTCTCGTGCAATTTTACACAATCAGGACATTATTTCAGATAAAGATATCCGGATTGGTGACAGAATCGTTGTGCGCAAAGCAGGAGACATAATTCCTGAGGTCGTTAAGTCAGTGGCACATTCTGATAACTCTGAGCCTTATTTTATTCCGAAAATCTGCCCGATATGCGGAGCGGATGCAGAACGTGATGAGGACGAAGCCGTAATTCGTTGTCAAAACATTGATTGCCCTGCGCAACTGTTGCGCTCTATAGAGCATTTTGCATCAAGGAATGCCATGAATATTGAGGGATTAGGTGAAGCAAATGTCGAGTTGCTTGTAAATGCAGGGCTTGTAAAAACAGTTGCTGACTTATATGAGCTTGACATTCAAGAGCTTATGATGCTTGAGAGATTTGGCAAAAAATCTGCCGAAAATTTGCTGGCTTCTATTGAAAGATCAAAATCAAATGAGCTTAATAGACTTGTTTTCGCACTTGGAATACGAGGAATTGGTCAGCGTGCTGCAACTCTATTGTGCGAGTATTTTGGCAGCATGGACAGCATTATGAATGCCGGGCCTCTGGAAATAGCTTCAATTGAAGGTTTTGGCGGAATAATGGCAGATGCTGTATATACAGCGATGCAAGAACCGCATAGAATTGCTCTTATTGACAGGTTGAAGCAACATGGAGTTAATATGCTTTATGCCAGTACAAAGGTTTCTGATAAGCTTTCTGGGCTTACTTTTGTGCTTACAGGTACTCTCCCTAACCTTAGCCGCAACGAAGCTAAGGCTATGATAGAAGCTCAGGGTGGAAAATGTTCAGGATCTGTTTCCAAAAAAACTAATTATGTTGTAGCAGGTGAGGAGGCAGGAAGCAAATTATCAAAGGCAAATGAACTAGGGATCACTGTTATCTCTGAAGAGCAGCTCAGAGCTATGCTTGAAGAATGAAGCTTTCAATTCAATAAATATAAAACCTGACGGATTCTATTCGTCAGGTTGTTTTTATACACTAAAAAGCGAGTACGGAGGATTTTTGCCTATATATGGAGTTTCTTTAAGACCGCAATTATATTGCTAAGTGCAGCAGATATTAGCTTTTTAGTAAGATCTGGGACATCGTCACGATGCATAGCTTCATCGATGCTGAGCCAAATCACTTCGCTATTTTCATCATTGTCAGAATGAGCATCGCCTGAAATATACTCAGCTGCAAAGGTAATGTACCAATCTTTGCTGTTACAGCGTATCGCAATTATGTTTTTAGGTTCTATGATAACACCAGTTTTTTCTAGATATTCCCGTTTAACAGCATCCTGCGGCATTTCTCCAATATTTATGTAGCCTCCTGGCACTATAAGTAAACCGCTACCATTGCCGTAAGTGTGGCGTGCAAGCAAAACTTTCCCGTCATTAATTACGACAGCAGTTACTGATTGAGTCCAGCTAGTATCTGTATCGTTCATATCTACCTCCAAATAAAAAAACCTCTGAATAAGATTCAGAGGAAATGGTCGGGGTGACAGGACTCGAACCTGCGACATCCTGCTCCCAAAGCAGGCGCGCTACCACCTGCGCTACACCCCGAAATCAACTATTTTATTATACAGCATTATATCGATTTTGTCAAGTAGAAAAATAAAAAAGCTTAATTAATTTTCTTTTATGTTCGCAGTTGCATAGTATAATTTTTGCATCAGGCACTGAAAGTAAAAAAGGGCATAGCTGCCCTTGTATATTTTGCAATATTTGCGATTTCGTAAAATAGAAATTTTACGAAATCGAAGAGAGGTTAATCATCAAAACAATCTACAATCAGATTCAAATTAATTAATCAATCGATTCGATACACGAATATATGTAGATTTCTCAGCATATCTTTTACAGAAATAAATAACTGTTTGGAGGTAAAAAATGACTGAGTATCTGCCTGAGGGTAATCTTATAACTACCGCTGATAATTTGGCGGCACTGGAATCTTACTCATCACTTTTGCAATGTATGTACAATGAAACAATTCTTGAAGCACCGTGTCGAATATGTGATGTCAATCACAATCTGATAATCGACCTCGGATGTATGCGTGGAATCATACCACGTGATGAGGGCGCAATTGGAATTGCTGATGGTACGACTAAGGATATCGCACTAATATCTCGTGTAAATAAACCTGTTTGTTTTGTTGTTACAGGCTTTCAAAAAGATGAAAACGGTGAATTGTATGCAGTGCTATCACGGCTAAAAGCTCAGCAAACATGTATCAATAATTATTTATCCAAGCTTAGTGCTGGCGATATAATTCCTGCAAAAGTTACACATCTTGAGCAGTTTGGAGCATTTGTAGATATCGGTTGTGGCGTTCCGTCGTTGATACCTATTGATCTGATCTCAGTATCACGCATATCACATCCATCTGACAGATTTGCGATAGGTCAGAACATATTTGCCGTTGTAAAATCTTTAGTTGCTGGTAATAGAATCTGCCTTACTCATAAGGAACTCCTAGGCACTTGGATGCAAAATGCCAGTCGTTTTCAGGTTGGTGAAACTGTGACTGGCATAGTTCGTTCTATTGAGGAATATGGTGTATTTGTAGAACTGGCTCCAAATCTTGCAGGACTTGCTGAGCCTCGACCGGATCTCAGCATTAATAAGAATGTAAGCGTTTACATAAAGGCGATAATACCTGAGAAAATGAAAATAAAGCTCATTATCGTGAATGCCTTTGATAGCAGTTACAGCGATAACGAGCTTAGGTATTTCAATTCAAACGGACATATTGATCAATGGACTTATTCAAGTCCGCAGACTGAGAGATTAATTCAGACTATTTTTTCTTGATCTTATTCCAGTACTCTTCTGATGCATGTTCAAATTTATTATCTCCGAACTGATAATAAACTTTGTTTTTAAGGTTATCAGGTAAATATTGCTGCTCTACCCAATGATTAGGGAAATCATGTGGGTATAAATAATGCTGACCCTTTACTGCTGCTCCTTCCCCATCGCAATGCTTGTTTTGTAGGTGTCTTGGAAAATCGCCTATCTCACCATTTTCGACATCTGCAATGGCAGCATCGAGTGCAAGATGAGCACTATTAGATTTGGGGGCTGTAGCAAGTAGTACAACTGCATCACCAAGTGGAATTCTTGCTTCAGGCATTCCAAGTTGCATTGCACTGTCAACGCATGCTTTTACTATAGGAATTGCTTGAGGATATGCTAGACCGATATCTTCTGCGGCAATAACCAGCAGCCTTCTTGAAATTGAAATTATGTCACCTGCTACCAATAGACGGGCGGCATAATGCAATGCAGCATTTACATCAGAACCACGTATTGATTTCTGTAAAGCGGAAAGAAGATCATAATGCTGATCTCCATCTCTGTCATAGCGCATATTGCTGCGCTGCGTAAGCTCTTTTGCGATTTCAAGAGTAACTGCATTGTCTTTAGCTGATAAACCACACAGCTCGACTGTATTCAGAGATTTTCTTACATCTCCCCCGCATCCATTGCATATATGTTTTATTGCCTCATCATCGACGATAAATTCAGTGTTATTTTCTTCGCCCAAAAGCTTAAATCCACGTCGAACAGCCTTTTCCAGCTCAGAAGCTGAAACTGGCTTGAACTCAAAAACGGTGCTGCGTGACAGGATTGCATTGTACACATAGAAATATGGGTTTTCCGTTGTAGAAGCGATAAGAGTAATACTGCCGTCCTCGATATACTCCAACAGGCTTTGTTGCTGTTTTTTGTTTAGGTATTGTATCTCGTCCAGATAAAGAAGGATGCCGTTGCAACCAAAAAGCGAATCAATCTCAGCTACTATGCTTTTAATATCTGCTGTAGATGCAGAGGTGCCGTTTAGCTTGTGTAGTCGCATATTTGCTGACTCAGCAATTATTCGTGCAATGGTTGTTTTGCCAACTCCTGATGGTCCGTAGAAGATCATATTTGGGATCTTACCCGATTCTATCACTCGGGTAAGCGGCTTATTACTACCGATCAAATGAGATTGCCCCACTACATCGTCTAATGTGGTGGGGCGAATTCTGTCAGCTAATGGCATTAAAGACCTCTATGCTCCTTAAGGAGAGCCTTGATTTTTGCGTGAGGATCGATCACATTACTGATAGATGTATCGTGATTGATAGAAGCAATGAAGTAAGCAATATATTTAGAAACATCAACCTCGTGAAACCATTCTCTGCTGAGCAGTTCAGGTGTTCTGTAAGTGAGGTTTGTACCAAATACACCATCGATGATACCGTCAGCATAAGCCTTATCAAAAGAATCGAGACCGCTGGTAAACATTCCATAGGTAGCATAAGCAAATACTCGCTTAGCCTTACGGCCCTTCATTTCTCTTGCAATATCCAGCATAGATTCGCCGGAGGCGATTATATCGTCAGCTACGAAAACATCCTTGCCTTCAACGCTAGTACCGAGGTATTCATGTGCAACAATAGGATTTCTGCCGTTTACGATAGTTGAATAATCTCTGCGCTTATAGCACATACCGAGATCGACACCCATTACGGACGCATAGTACATATTTCTGTTCATTGCACCTTCATCGGGGCTTACTACCATAAAATGTTCCTTGTCTACTACTATGTCAGGGAAAGATTTCAGAAGAGTCTTAAGAACCTGATAAGATGGCATGATATTATCGAAGCCCATCAAAGGAACTGCATTGCAAACTCTGGGATCGTGTGCATCAACTGTTATTACATTTGATACACCGATACGGTGAAGCTCCTGCAAAGCTACAGCGCAGTCCAGAGATTCACGATAGCTTCTTCTGTGCTGTCTGCCACCATAAAGCAAGGGCATAATTACGTTGATGCGATGAGGCTTACCGCTAGCAGCTTGAATGATACGCATCAGATCCATATAATGATCATCGGGGCTCATAGAGTTCTCGCTGCCGAACAGCTTGTACTTGCAGTTGTAGTTGCCAACATCCACAAGAATAAACAGATCCTTGCCTCTTACGGTGCTCTTGATCATACCCTTAGCATCACCAGACTGGAAACGAGGGCATTCACATTCGATCATGAACTCGTCGTGCTCCTGATTGTTTCTGTCTGCCCATCTTTCAAGATAGCTGTTAATTTTTGCACCAAGCTCCTGTGTGCCATTCATAGCTATGAGACCAAGAGGCGCTACAGAATGATAGTGATTATATAAAACCTCAGTATTCTTTATATTGTTCATTACACAACTTCCTTATTTCTTTATATTTATTAGTAAAGAGGATACTTATTGCAGATCTCAGTAACCATGCTGCGAACCTTCTCCTTGTTGCCTTCAAAATCCTTGGCAATGAGATAGATACACTCACCGATAACCTTCATATCCTCTTCTACAAGACCTCTAGTGGTGACTGCAGGAGTACCAATTCTAACGCCTGATGTCAGTGCAGGCTTCTGAGGATCATTGGGGATAGCATTCTTATTGAGAGTAATATAGCACTCGTCACAATTATTCTGCAGATCCTTACCTGTAATGTCGAAAGGACGCAGATCAACAAGCATCAGATGATTGTCAGTGCCACCTGATACAAGATTGAATCCCTTTTCAACGAGAGTATCAGCAAGAATCTTAGCATTCTTCACGATCTGCTCACCATATGCTTTGAACTCGGGCTTAAGAGCTTCGCCAAAGCAAACTGCCTTACCAGCGATAACGTGCATCAAAGGGCCGCCCTGTGTACCAGGGAAAATAGCAGAATCGATCTTCTTAGCAATATACTCATTGTTTGTAAGGATAAGACCACCACGGGGACCTCTCAGAGTTTTATGAGTTGTTGTTGTAACTACATCTGCATAAGGTACAGGGCTCATATGAACACCTGCAGCAACAAGACCTGCAATATGAGCCATATCTACCATAAGATATGCTCCTACTGCTCTAGCAATAGCAGAAAGCTTAACAAAATCAATTGCTCTGGGGTATGCAGAAGCACCAGCTACGATGAGCTTGGGCTTGCACTTATTAGCCTGCTTATAAAGCTCCTCGTAGTCAATAAATCCATCATCATTTGTACCATAAGGAACAAAATTATAGATCTTGCCGGAAATATTTACAGGAGAACCGTGTGTAAGATGACCGCCATGAGCAAGGCTCATACCCATTACTGTATCGCCAGGCTGAAGCAGAGCAACATAGACAGCAGTGTTTGCCTGCGCACCGGAATGTGCCTGAACATTAGCAAACTTAGCACCAAACAGTTCCTTTGCACGCTCAATAGCAATAGTTTCTACGATGTCTACGTCCTCACAACCGCCGTAGTACCTTTTACCGGGATATCCCTCAGCATATTTGTTTGTGAGAACACTACCCATAGCCGCCATAACTGCTGGAGAAACAATGTTCTCGCTTGCAATGAGCTCGAGGTTTCTCTTTTGACGAGCAAGCTCAAGACCCATAGCCTCGGAAACCTCTTTATCGTACTGGCTGAGGAAGCCGATAGAATCCATTAAATTGTTGTACATACAGGTACTCCTTTCGAAAAAAGCAAATAATAAACAATGTAAAAGCCGTAATGCTAATAAACCTTTACTATACCATGCCTCGGATGCGATAGCTTCCTGCTACGCAAAAAACACGAAAAATAAATAAAGATTAAATAATAAAACAGACTTTTGAACAAGCTATTTTAATTATACAATAATTTCAAATTAAATGCAAGCAATTTTTGAATAAAATGTAAAAATAGATGATTTTTTTTAGAAATGACAAAACACCGAAAAAAACGTAACAATTTTCGGTGTTTTGGATATATATCAAGCATTGAGCTGTTTAAAATACATTATATGGCAAGTTTTAAGATCAGCAATACATTTAAATGTAGTCTGCAATTCTATCTCCCATTTCGGAGCAGGATACGAGAGTCATACCATCCGACATGATATCACCAGTTCTGAAACCTGCTTCAAGTACCTTGTTTACAGCAGATTCTACCGAATCAGCTTCGTTGCACATATCAAAGGAGTATCTCAGCATCATGGCAGCTGATAGAATGGTGGCTATGGGATTTGCTTTGTTCTGACCTGCTATATCTGGCGCAGAGCCGCCACTGGGTTCATACAGACCAAACTTGCTCTCATTCATGCTGGCAGAAGCAAGCATACCGATTGAGCCTGTTATCATGGAAGCTTCATCAGAAAGAATATCTCCGAACATATTTTCAGTGACCATCACGTCAAACTGCGCAGGATCCTTTACAAGCTGCATTGCTGCGTTGTCAACGAGCATGTGCTCATATTTCACTTCTGGATAACTCTGCGCAACATCTTCAACGACTTTTCTCCAAAGTCGGGATGAGTCAAGGACATTTGCCTTATCAACGCTTGTGACTTTTCTGCGGCGCTGCATAGCAACATCAAAAGCTTTAATTGCAATGCGTCTGATCTCATTAACATCATATTTCAAGGTATCTATAGCTGTCATGACACCGTTGATCTCATCGGTACGCCTTTCGCCAAAATAGAGTCCACCTGTCAGTTCACGCATTATGAGCATATCAAAGCCTTTTTCACTTATCTCTTTCTTCAAAGGACAAGCATCTGATAATTCATCAAACAGTACGCATGGACGAAGGTTAGCAAACAGTCCAAGTGCCTTGCGCAATCCCAAAAGACCTGCTTCGGGACGTAGATTTGTAGGCAGCTTATACCACGGAGATGTTGTTGTGTCACCGCCAATGGATCCCATAAGTACTGCATCAGCAGCCTTGCAACGGTTGATTGTTTCGTCTGTCAGCGGAACTCCGTTGGCATCGATAGAACAACCACCCATAAGTAGTTGTTCGTAGTTGAACTTGTGTCCATATTTATCGGCAACTTTATCCAATACTTTTATAGCTTCTGTGACTATCTCAGGACCAATTCCATCACCCTTGATGACAGCGATATTTTTTTCCATAAAAATGACCTTTCTATATATCTATCTGGAATCGTAGCTCACGTGAATCAGCTGCTGAATTCAGGTTTGATCTTATTTTTCCATTACTAAAAAAACCAAACTTCTTAAAAAAAACGATAGCTCTTGTGTTATTCTCATCTACCCAAAGATAAGCTGCACGACGCTCCTTTGCTCGAATTTCTCTCAAAGCGTGAGATAAAAGTTTTCTACCAAGCCCGTTGCCTTGAAATCCATCAGCGATAAACAAGGCAGTGATCTCGCAGCCATCAGGGATCTGAGAATCTTCGCATACACACACTCCTCTGACGGTTTTGTCGCAGGTAACAACTGCCGTTACAAGCGTATGATTTACAAGCAGCTCAGTGTTACTAGTGAGGCACTCGGGAAGGTTTATGACTTTATCGAGTTCTTCTTTAGATCGTATAGATGACTGTACAGCAGTTATTATTTCAGGTATTTGCGAGCGTACAGGATTTTTTATGTTTATGATCAACGGTACGTTCCCCTTTTTAACATTTAAGCGATTTAAGCAGGCCACCCTTATTGATGATATCCTTAATAAAATCAGGGAATGGCTGTGCCTGATAAGTTTTATTTTTAGTAACATTGGTGATGATACCCGTATCAAAATCAATGTCGATCTCATTTCCTGCTTCGATATCCTTTGCAGCTTCATCGCACTCAAGGATAGGCAGTCCAATATTTATTGCATTTCTATAAAAAATTCGAGCAAATGTAGATGCAATAACACAGCTTATGCCGCTTGCTTTGATTGCAATCGGTGCATGCTCACGAGAGCTGCCGCATCCAAAATTCATATTTGCCACCATGATATCACCTGGCTTTACCTTATTGACAAAATCTTTATCAATGTCCTCCATACAGTGAGAAGCAAGCTCTTTGTGGTCGGCGGTATTAAGATAACGTGCTGGAATGATGACGTCAGTGTCTACGTTGTCTCCATATTTATGTACTATTCCATGTGCATTCATTAGTATGGTATCTCCTTATTCCTTCACATTTGAAATATAACCTGTAAGTGCACTAGCAGCTGCAATTGCAGGACTAGCGAGATACACTTCGGATGTAGTGTCGCCCATTCTTCCGACAAAATTGCGATTTGTTGTGGAGATCGCTCTTTCTCCAGGGGCAAGTATACCCATGTGACCACCAAGACATGGACCGCATGTGGGAGCGGATACCACCATTCCTGATTCAACGAATATCTCAAGCAGGCCGTTTTTGAGCGCATCGAGATAGATCTGCTGTGTAGCAGGAATAACGATAGCACGAACACCCTTAGCAACCTTTTTACCTTTAACGACTGCCGCAGCTATTTCAAGGTCAGTATAGCGACCGTTTGTGCAGGAACCTATTACGACCTGATCAATCTTGACATTTAACTTTTCAGCTTCGTCAATGGTTTTTGTGTTTTCGGGAAGATGTGGGAAAGACACAGTGGGTCTTATTTCAGATAGATCTATGTCGATGATACGATTATAATGCGCATCAGCATCAGCAGAGAATACTTCGAAAGAACGCTCAGTTCTGCCCTTTACATACTCAATGGTTGTATCGTCAACTTCGAAGATTCCATTCTTTGCACCAGCTTCGATAGCCATATTTGCCATACAGAGTCTGTCATCCATTGAAAGGCTCTGTAGGCCGTCTCCTGTGAATTCCATAGACTGATAAAGTGCACCATCAACACCGATCATACCAATTATGTGAAGGATAACATCTTTACCTGAGACCCATTTGTTAAGCTTACCTGTAAGGTTGAACTTAATAGCACCAGGAACTTTAAACCAAGCTTCACCTGTAGCCATACCAGCAGCCATATCAGTAGAGCCGACACCGGTAGA
>JAZPZN010000068.1:0-22723 GCA_045544715.1 Oscillospiraceae bacterium
CGTCCAGCTCAGCAACCTTCTCGAGGAGGTTACGTCTGTACTCCTGAGCCTTTTCGAGCATGTCAGCAGGGATCTCCTCAACACGCATATCCTTACCCAGGTCATCATAGTATACATCGGCATTCATCTCGATGAGGTCGATGATACCCTTAAAGTCCGCCTCAGCGCCGATGGGCAGCTGGATCGGAACTGCATTACACTTCAGTCTGTCATGCATCATGCGGACAACATTGTAGAAGTCAGCACCCATAATGACCATCTTATTTACATAAGCCATTCTGGGAACCTTGTAGTTGTCAGCCTGGCGCCATACTGTTTCCGACTGGGGCTCAACGCCACCCTTAGCGCAGAATACAGTTACGGAGCCGTCAAGAACTCTCAGAGAACGCTCAACTTCAACAGTAAAGTCAACGTGTCCGGGAGTATCGATAATATTGATTCTATGGTCCTTCCAGAAAGCAGTAGTCGCAGCGGAGGTAATTGTGATACCTCTCTCCTGCTCCTGTGCCATCCAGTCCATTGTAGCACCGCCATCGTGAGTTTCACCCATCTTGTGGTTTACACCGGTGTAGAACAGGATACGCTCAGTTGTGGTGGTTTTACCAGCGTCAATGTGGGCCATGATACCAATATTACGGGTCATTTCAAGACTAACGTCTCTTTTCATAATATCCTCCGTAATTCCGGAAAGCTCCTAGCAAGCTAGGAGGCTTATCCACTGGTTCTGATTACCACTTATAGTGTGCGAAAGCCTTGTTAGCTTCAGCCATCTTATGAGTGTCGTCACGCTTCTTGCAAGAGCCGCCCTGGTTGTTCAGAGCATCAATGATCTCGTTTGCAAGTCTTTCCTTCATTGTCTTCTCGTTACGCTCACGGCTGTACTTGGTTATCCATCTCAGACCGAGTGTGCGTCTTCTCTCGGGGCGAACCTCCATAGGAACCTGGTAGGTTGCACCACCGACACGGCGAGCCTTAACCTCGAGCTGGGGCATGATATTCTCCATTGCCTCCTCGAAAGCCTCCAGAGCATCCTTGCCTGTCTTCTCAGCAACGATCTCAAATGCGCCGTATACGATCTTCTGGGCTACGCCCTTCTTTCCATCAAGCATGATGTTGTTGATAAGTCTTGTTACCAGCTCGGAACCGTACATAGGATCCGGCAGAACCTCACGCTTAGGAACATTACCTCTTCTTGGCATTTTCTTCCCTCCTTCATACGAAATGAAAATCATCGGTACTCGAAAGCGCTTTTCAGCTCCCGCCGTCCAAACAAGCGGCAATATCTATAGACATAATGCCATGTTTGACAGCTTCAAGCTGCTATTACGCCTTCTTTCCAGCCTTCGGACGCTTTGCACCATACTTGGAGCGTCCCTGCATTCTCTTGTCTACACCCTGTGCATCGAGTGTACCACGGATAATGTGGTAACGCACACCGGGGAGGTCCTTAACACGTCCGCCTCTGATGAGTACAACGGAGTGTTCCTGCAGTTTGTGTCCGATACCGGGGATATAAGCAGTTACTTCATAACCATTGGAAAGTCTTACTCTGGCTACCTTTCTCATAGCGGAGTTAGGCTTCTTAGGAGTGGAAGTACGTACAGCAGTGCACACACCTCTCTTCTGGGGAGAAGACTGGTCGATCTGCTGCTTGCGCAGTGTGTTCATACCCTTCTGCAGAGCAGGGGACTTGGACTTCTTAACTGCTACTTCACGGCCCTTACGGACGAGCTGATTAAAGGTTGGCATTATTTCACCTCCAAATTATTGATCGTGTGGGTAGTATTTACCATTTATCGAAAAATACTCGCACACATTTATATATTTTAATGGAAAAACTCCATTTTGTCAAGTACTATAAAAAACTTTGGAGATTATCACTATTCATAAATTCTTCAAATTTCGTTTTTGTACAAATTCACAACAACCGCATCACCGCAGTAAATCATCGCATATATCATAGCAAAAGCGGAGCCTTTCGACTCCGCCCGTAATATAGCTATATCTTATGCCTCAGCAGACTCAGCCTTTGTAGGCTCAGTGTTGCTTTCGGTAAGACCCTTACCTGCAGGGATAAGCTTACCGATGATTACATTTTCCTTCAGACCACGCAGAGGATCGATCTTGCCACGAATAGCGGCATCAGTGAGCACTCTTGTTGTTTCCTGGAAGGATGCAGCAGACATGAAGCTGTCAGTTGCAAGTGCAGCCTTAGTAATACCAAGCAGCACGGGCTCGCACTCGGGAAGCAGTACGGAGGGATCTCCATCTGCCTTTTCCTTGATCTCATTGCAGATCTGTACAAACTCGTTCTTGCCGATAACTGCGCCAGGCAGCTGCAGACTATCACCGGAATCAGTGATCTTTACCTTTCTCATCATCTGACGAACAATAACTTCAATGTGCTTATCGTTGATGTCAACACCCTGGCTGCGGTAAACCTTCTGTACTTCCTCAATAATGTAGTTCTGTACAGCCTCCTCACCCTTAACAGCGAGTATATCGTGAGGATTGAAGGAACCTACAGTCAGCGGATCGCCGGCCTCAACAATTTCGCCCTCCTGAACCTTGATATGATAACCAAAGGGAACCGCATAGGCCTCCTCAGTTCCATCAGGAGCAGTAACGATAGCATGACGAACCTTCTTGATCTCGTCATAGCGAACCTTACCGGAGATGCGAGTAATGATAGCCGCATTCTTAGGACGGCGGCTCTCGAACAGCTCCTCTACTCTAGGAAGACCCTGTGTGATATCCTCCGCAGTAGCGGAACCACCTGTATGGAACGTTCTCATTGTAAGCTGTGTACCGGGCTCACCGATAGACTGTGCCGCAATGATACCAACAGCAGCACCTCTTTCAATAAGCTTGCCGTTTGCAAGAGACGCACCGTAGCACTTAGCGCAAATGCCGTTCTTAAGCGAGCAAGCCAGCGCAGAACGTATCTTGACCTTCTTTACGCCTGTTGCCTCGATAGCCTTAGCATCTGCCTCGTTCATCATCTTGCTGCTCTTAACGAGCACCTTGCCATCGTCAGTAACAAAATCCTCTGCGAGGAATCTACCGATCAGACGCTCATAGAGAGGCTCACGAACGGTCTTGTCATCGCCGGAGCCGCTGCTGATCTCGTAAACATCGATACCGTCAGTAGTACCGCAGTCATCCTCACATACGATGACTTCCTGAGATACATCAACAAGTCGTCTTGTCAGATAACCAGAGTCAGCCGTACGCAGCGCTGTATCCGCCAGACCCTTACGGGCACCACGGGAAGCGATAAAGTATTCCAGAATGTTAAGACCTTCACGGTAGTTTGCACGGATAGGCATCTCAATGGTTGCACCGGAGGTGTTGGAGAGCAGACCTCTCATACCAGCCAGCTGACCGATCTGGTTCAGCGAACCACGGGCACCGGAGTCAGCCATCATATAGATATTGTTGTAGCGGTCGTTTTCCTTCAGGTTGCTTGCCAGTGCTGCAGAAACGTCCTTTGTCGCCTTGTTCCAAATATCAATAAAGTTCTGCTTTCTGTCATCGTTGGAGAGCAGACCGAAGCTGTATGCATCGTTGATCTTCTCAACCTGCTTATCGGCATCTGCGATTATCTGTGCCTTCTGAGGAGGGATAACGGCATCTACAACGGCAACGGTGATACCCGAACGTGTAGAATACTTATAACCCTGCGCCTTGATCTTGTCGAGCACCTCAGCTGTCGTAGCAGGATCATGGATCTTGAGGCAACGGTCAATGATCGGGCCAAGCTGCTTCTTACCAACCTGGAAATCGATCTCAAAATCAAACTGGTGCTCAGGATCGCTTCTGTCAACATAACCGAGATCCTGAGGAATGGGATCATTAAAGATAACACGTCCAATAGTTGTAGGAACTATTCTGCTGATAGTCTGATCGCCAATAGTCTTTGTGATACGGATCTTTATCTTTGCGTGGATAGTGATAACGCCCTGCTGATAAGCCATGAGAGCCTCATCAACATCAGCGAACACCTTACCCTCACCCTTCTCACCGTCCTTATCAAGGGTGAGATAATAAGAACCGAGGATCATATCCTGTGTAGGAACAGTAACAGGGCTACCATCGGAAAGCTTCAGCAGGTTGCGTGCAGCCAGCATGATCTCTCTTGCCTCGCTCTGAGCCTGCTCAGAGAGGGGGAGATGAACAGCCATCTGGTCACCATCGAAGTCCGCATTAAACGCTGTACAGCACAGTGGGTGCAGCTTGATAGCTCTACCCTCGACCAGAATAGGATTGAATGCCTGAATACCAAGTCTATGAAGTGTAGGCGCACGATTGAGCAGAACAGGATGATCCTTGATAACTCGCTCAAGAGAGTCCCAAACAGCCCAGTTTTCCTTATCATCAGCACGCTCGACCATTGTCTTTGCATTCTTGATGTTGGATGCGCTACCCTGTGTAACAAGGTCATTAAGCACGAAAGGCTTGAACAGCTCGAGAGCCATCTCCTTAGGCAGACCACACTGATCCATCTTAAGCTCGGGGCCTACTACGATAACCGAACGTCCGGAGTAGTCAACACGCTTACCGAGCAGATTCTGACGGAAGCGGCCCTGCTTACCCTTCAGCATGTCGGAGAGCGACTTCAAGGGGCGGTTATTGGAGCCAGTGAAAGCTCTGCCGTGACGGCCGTTATCAATGAGAGCGTCAACAGCATCCTGAAGCATACGCTTTTCGTTTCTGAGGATGATCTCAGGAGAACGCATACTCATCAAATGCTTAAGACGGTTGTTTCTTGTAATTACACGACGATACAGATCGTTAAGGTCAGATACACCATAACGACCGCCGTCAAGCTGTACCATAGGACGGATGTCAGGGGGGATTACAGGAATAGCATTCAGTATCATCCACTCAGGACGGTTGCCTGAAAGTCTGAAGCTCTCAACGATATCAAGACGCTTCAGCAGCTTAACACGCTTCTGACCCTGTGTGCCCTGCAGCTCCTCCTTGAGGCGGGCAGAAAGCTCCTCAAGGTCGATCTCCGCCAGCAGCTCCTGGATAGCCTCTGCGCCCATCTTTGCACGGAACTTGGTGTCCATCATATACTGGGTACGTGTCATATGATACTCATCCTCGGTGAGGATCTGCATCTTAACGCAATTTGTATCACCAGGATCAAGCACGATATACTTTGTAAAGTAAAGAACCTCTTCCAGCTTCTTGGGAGCGATATCCAGCATCTGACCGATTCTGGAGGGTGTACCCTTGAAGTACCAGATGTGGCTGACAGGTGTTGCAAGCTCAATATGACCCATGCGCTCACGTCTTACCTTAGCCTTGGTTACCTCAACACCGCACTTCTCACAGATCTTACCCTTAAAACGGATTCTCTTGTACTTACCGCAATTACACTCCCAGTCCTTCTGCGGGCCAAAGATCCTTTCGCAGAAAAGTCCATCCTTTTCAGGCTTCTGTGTGCGGTAGTTAATAGTTTCGGCACGGGTGACCTCGCCTCTTGACCACTTTCTGATCTGATCTGGAGAAGCGAGTCCGATTTTCATAGATTCAAAAACAGTATTACTCACTATAGTACCTCTATCATCTTAATATAGTCCGATCCTGCTCAGCACAAGCACTGAGCCTGATCGTCCTATGCCTTATAACCCATTAAACGAATTACTCGTCATCCTCGCTGTATCCAGCATCATCATACTCCGAATCACCATAATCACCGTAATCGTCATAATCGGCATCATCGTTATCGGCATCATAAGTTGCCACAATATCAGAGCCATCCTCGTTGAAAAGTGGAGCATCCTGACCCTCTGTAGTGTGGTAACCATCATTGAGGTCGCTGTCGTCCACTCTGCCTGTAGCACCCATTACAGTTGCGATCTCCTCAGTTGCGTAAGCACTGTGCTCGTCCTCATCATCGAAGGAACGCTTGAGATCGATCTCATCGCCGTCAGCATCGAGGATCCTTACATCAAGGCCGAGACCCTGAAGCTCATTGATCATAACCTTAAAGGACTCGGGCACGCCGGGCTCGGGAACATCCTTACCCTTAACGATAGCCTCGTAGGTCTTCTGACGGCCATCAAGGTCATCAGACTTAACAGTGAGGATCTCCTGAAGTGTATAAGCTGCGCCGTAAGCCTCAAGAGCCCAAACCTCCATCTCACCGAAACGCTGACCGCCGAACTGAGCCTTACCGCCCAGAGGCTGCTGAGTAACGAGAGAGTAAGGACCTGTAGAACGTGCATGGATCTTATCATCTACAAGGTGATGCAGCTTCAGATAGTACATATAACCTACAGTTACAGGGCTGTCGAACTTTTCACCTGTTCTGCCATCTGTAAGAGTAGTCTTGCAAGTATCATTGAGAGGGATCTTTGTAAAGTCGATTCCGACCTCATCCTTACCTGTCAGCTGATCCTGCTTTGCAGCAGCCTCACGATAAAGCTCACGAATATCGGTCTCATGTGCGCCATCGAATACTGGAGTTGCAATCTTCATGCCGAGAGCCTTCGCTACATAACCGAGATGCACCTCGAGCACCTGACCGATGTTCATACGTGAAGGTACGCCGAGAGGGTTAAGCACGATATCCAGAGGAGTACCATCGGGCAGGAAGGGCATATCCTCCTGCTTCAAGATACGGGAAACGACACCCTTGTTACCATGGCGGCCCGCCATCTTATCGCCGACAGAGATCTTACGCTTCTGAGCGATATAAACGTGAACTACCTCGTTAACGCCTGCAGAAAGCTCAGAGCAATTGTCACGGTTGAACACCTTAACATCTACTACTATACCGCTCTCGCCGTGCGCAACACGCAGAGAGTTATCACGCACCTCACGTGCCTTCTCACCGAAGATAGCACGCAGAAGTCTTTCCTCCGCAGTGAGCTCGGTCTCACCCTTAGGAGATACCTTACCAACAAGGATATCGCCGGAGTGCACTTCAGCACCCACACGGATGATTCCTCTCTCATCCAGATCCTTCAGAGCGTTATCGCCGAGATTAGGAATATCACGGGTTATCTCCTCGGGGCCGAGCTTTGTTTCACGACACTCAAGTTCCTTCTTCTCAATGTGGATAGAAGTATATACATCATTATAAACAAGCTTTTCATTGATGAGAACAGCGTCCTCGTAGTTGTAACCCTCCCAGGTCATAAAGCCGATGAGGGCATTCTTACCGAGTGCGATCTCGCCGTTGCTTGTTGCGGGACCATCTGCAATGACCTCGCCCTTTGTTACACGGTCACCCTTGTTAACGATAGGACGCTGGTTTACGCAGTTGCCCTGGTTTGAACGCTTGAACTTGATGATCTTGTATGCATGCTCCTGACCATTGTCATTGGTGATAACGATCCTGTCAGCACTTACCTCTGTTACAATACCATCCTCCTTAGCGCATACAACAACGCCGGAGTCAACAGCAGCCTTATACTCCATACCGGTACCAACTATAGGATTGTCGGTTACCATCAACGGAACAGCCTGACGCTGCATGTTCGCACCCATCAGCGCACGGTTAGCGTCATCGTTCTCAAGGAAGGGGATCATAGCTGTAGCAACAGATACAACCATCTTAGGCGATACATCCATGAAATCTACCTTTTCACGCTCGATCTCAAGGATATCATCACGGCAACGTGCATTTACACGGGGACGTGCAAAACAGCCGTTTTCATCGAGGGGCTCGTTAGCCTGGGCAACTACATAGTTGTCCTCCTCGTCTGCAGTCATATAAACTACCTCATCGAGCACCTTACCCGTCTCCTTGTCAATGCGACGGTAAGGAGCCTCGATAAAGCCATATACATTGATCCTTGCAAAAGTAGCCAGATAAGAGATCAGACCGATGTTAGGACCTTCAGGCGTCTCGATAGGACACATTCTTCCGTAGTGAGAATAGTGTACGTCACGCACCTCGAAGCCTGCTCTGTCACGTGTCAGACCGCCGGGGCCGAGAGAGGAGAGTCTTCTCTTATGAGTAAGCTCTGCAAGAGGGTTGTTCTGATCCATAAACTGGGACAGAGGTGAAGAGCCGAAGAACTCCTTAACAGCGGAGCTTACCTGCTTCTGATTGATAAGTTCACCTGGAGTGATCTTGTCCTGATCCTGAGAACGCAGACCCATTTTTTCACGAATGGTACGCTCCATACGGGTGAAACCGATCCTGAACTGATTCTGCAGTAGCTCACCTACGCAACGGATACGTCTGTTACCCAGATGGTCGATGTCATCGATGTTGCCGATGCCCTCATTGAGGTTACAGAAATAGCTTACAGTAGCATAGATATCATCAAGGGTGATGTGCTTAGGAATAAGCTCATCCGCACGGCTCTTGATGAGCTGTGCCAGCAGTTCCTTGTCATCGCCGGCTTCTTCAAGTATCTCAGCAAGGACAGGGAAATAAACATGCTCATTGATGCCGAGGCTCTCAACATCCATATCACCTGTATAAACAGTGATATCGACCATACCGTTACCTACTACCTTGAGCTTCTTGCCCTCAGCGTTTAATACGTAAGCATCAGTAACACCGGCATTCTCGATCTCAAGAGCCAGAGCCTTTGTGATAACATCGCCTTTTTCAGCAAGTATCTCACCTGTCGATGCGATTATATTCTCAGCTGCTCTAGTGCCTACGATACGGCTTGCAATGCCCAGCTTCTTATTATACTTATAACGTCCGAAACGGGACAGGTCATACTTCTTGGGATCGAAGAACAGATTGTTGAGGTGAGTACGTGCATTGTCAGCAGACTGAGGCTCACCGGGACGGAGCTTTGCATATACAGCCTTCAGTGCAGAGATCTCATCATTTGCGTCGTTCTTATCCTCCATGGAGTGAATGATTCTGGCATCCTCACCAAACTTCTCTTTAAGTGCCTCATCAGTGCTGAGACCGATAGCACGCAGGAAAGTTGTTGCAAGGATCTTTCTATTCTTATCGATGCGAACATAGAACACATCGTTGGAGTCCATCTCATATTCGAGCCATGCGCCACGGTTAGGGATAACTGTAGCACTGAACAGCTTTTTACCTGTCTTATCATGCTCGAAGCTATAGTACACACCAGGCGAACGCACCAGCTGAGATACTACTACACGCTCGGAGCCATTGATGATAAAGGTACCGCTCTCGGTCATCACGGGCATATCACCCATGTAGATCTCACTCTGCATGATCTCTCCTGTCTCCTTGTTTAAGAGGCGGGCAGTTACACGCAGGGGAGCAGAGTAGCTTGCATTGCGATCCTTACATTCTTCAATAGTATACTTGGTCTTCTCGTCGATACGGTGACCGACAAAGGAAAGCTCAAATCTACCGTTGCTGTCGGTAACAGGGGATACATCCTTGAATACCTCTGCAATACCTTCCTTCAAAAACCACTCATAGGAGTCCTTCTGGATACCGATGAGGTTGGGCATACCGATAACCTCATTGATCTTGGAGAAACTCATACGATCGTTTTTTCCGAGCTGAACAGGCTTAAGATTAACCATCGGCTTTTCACTCCTTAATAATATTCGTCATGGATAAAGGCAGAATGCGGCTTTTTTTAGTGTTTTTGCACAAGCACGAACCCTCAAAAGGGCGCAACTAACGCCTTTTTCTCCATTATGATACATTATGATATTATAGCACAACTAAATAGGTTTGTCAATATTATGAAACGGCATGGCATTGCCGAAAATTCAGACGCTTTTCAGTCTCTTTTTGCACAAAACAGAGAATTTTGCGAAAACTTGCCAAAAAATCAAGATTTTCTCCGTTTTGCACAACTTGCCAGCAACAAAACCGTAATATCTCACAAACAATCAAGCAAAACAAAAAGAGCGGATACAGGATCCGCTCTTTTATTCTCAGGCATTTCAATTACAGATTGTTGTATTCATTGATAATACCATCAATAACACCACTGTACTCACCTCTGAGCTGTGTCCAGCTCTTCTGATTCTCGCCCTGCTCAAAACCTATGTTGATCATCATCTCATCGATGATAGTTGTAGCCTCAGTGCCAAAACCAGCATAGATATCGATCACCATATCATACTTGGTGATCTCCTCAAAGGAGGTCAAGAACTCATACTGCGCATCAGAATACTTCTTATCATTCATGATGCTTTCCTTTGTAACAGCCTTCAGCTCAGGATCGGTGTTGCACTGACGCATGATATCAATAAATGCCGCTGCACCCTCAACATTGGGGCTGCCCTTAGGTACCATGTAGCCAAAGTTTGTGCTGCCATAATAATACTTATCAGCAGAAGGATCTCTGGGGTAAGGAACAAATCCGAATACATCGGTAGAGTTTCTCAGCTTGCAGTAATCAGTGATCTTCCACTGACCTACACCGAGGTACGCAACCTGACCCTTTGCAAGAGGAGGAGTTTCGTTGCTCCACATACCCTCGCCTCTTACAGCAAGGTTCTCACGGCGGAGCTCCTCAAGGAACATAGCCGCACGCTCGACCTCAGCGGTGTGGAGATTGCTGACGATATTGCCATCCTCAACACCGATAAGAGGAACACCTGTAGTGATTATGATGTTAGAGCCCAGCAGACCATAAACACCGCCCACCGCATCGGGAACAGTATCCATAAACTCCTGCATAGAGTTCTTGAAGGCATCCCATGTCCACTCACCTGTATCATAAAGGGTCTTGGGATCAGTCAGACCATGCTGCTCAAACAGGCTCTGGTTGTAGATAAGGCAGTTAGGCAGTGCGTTTACAGTGAAAGGATAATAATAGTGCTTGCCTCCCCATGAATACTGCTCAACAAGGCCCTCAATGCCGTCCCACTGAGGGTCGGAGAGGTCGATATAATCTGTAAGATCCTCATAAACATTCTTGCTCATAAGGTGCGGGAATGTGGTATCCTCCTTATCAACAAGATCAGGAGAATCACCGGAAGCAATAAGGGTCTGCAGCTTATCCAGACGCTCGCCCCATGCCACATTTATGTAATCGATCTTACCGCCGTAGGTCTCCTCGAACAGCTTAACACCGGGCTTGATATCACCTGCCACACGAGCATCGTAATGGCTGAAATAAACGAGGTTAGGATTTTCCAGTGTCTTATCCTCAACGAAATCAGAGATATCAACAGGATTGTTGATATCATCATCAAGGGTGTTGGTCGTGGTGGTAGCAGAGGTAGCTGCCGATGTGCCGGCTACACCACCAGGGGTTGCAGGAGTACTCTCCTCGCAGCCGGTCATTCCGAGTATCAGCGAAGCACAAAGCACTCCGCTGAGCATAGATCTGATCTTCATAAAAACTCCTTTCGTATGACGAAATTTCCGTTGCCGTCTTTTTTATAATAGCACGATTTTGACAAAAAAGCAATAGCGTCTCTCGTCTATGTCCATTTTGTGCTATCGTTTGTCACTTTTATTTAGAATCACGTCTTTTTTATGCTACATTTACCAGCATTTTGTGCACACGCAAAAGCGCCCCGTCACAAAACGGAGCGCTAATGCTATATAGGGAATATGGAGAAGGCTTATGCAACTGTGCCATGTATCTCTTTCTTCACAAAACCGCCATTGCGGCATATTGATACGATCAGCACCACAGTCACCAACAGCAATACACCTGTGCAAGCGATGCCGCCCTCCAGACCGAAGCTGCCACCGTTGATGATAGCAAGCTCGTCATTTGCGGAAGTTGAAAGCACCGATGTGCTGCTGACGATACCACTTACCTGCACACCGTAAACATTACCCTGCACGAAATTCCACAGGGAATGCAACGCACACACCAACCAGATATTATTGAAGCGAACCATAAGCAGGCTCATAACAACGCCATAAAGGAACAGATTTATCAAAGCCAGCAAGGACACGCCCGCATTCATACCGTGCAATGCGGCAAATACCAATGCGCTCACCAATACCGATACTATCACACCATAGCGTCGGCCAATGCTGACCATCAGATAACCACGGCAAAACACCTCTTCAGCCATTCCTTGTACAATAAAGCCGAGGAAGCAGAGGACAAGCATAACGATGCTCACTCCCTCATTAAGCGTTATGCTGCTGTAGCTGCCTGTAAGTGCGCATACCCCGTATGCCACCGAAAACATACCGATACCCAGCACAGCACCTATAAGATACTGTAAAAATGCACCCGTCTTGATAAAGCCCATACTTTCCAAACTGCGCTTCTCAATAAACCTGCAATAGATGATGCAGGCAACCGTCAGAAATATCTGAGAAAACAGCGACACCACCATAACCCAATCGGGCAGCGATGAGGACACCTCAACAATAAGCTCCATATCGACCTCTCCGGCTTCCATCATCGCTATATATCGCTCATCCCCCAGCATCGCAACAGATGATGCGATACCTGTTATCGGTGAGCTTATGATATTTGCGACAATAAACACCGCCATGGCTATCAAAAGCTCTATGAAAATATTATGGCCCTTATCGCCCGCTTTCTGCATTATATCAGGCTTTCTTATGTCGTATTTCATGTCACTTACCAGCTTTCCTTTTATCAATGATTTTTCTTACAGTTGTAAATGCCAACACCGCAAGCGATATAAGCTCCAGCACGCCTGCAATGCGGGTAAGTATTATTGGTATATCAAACCCGATAATACTCGGAATCACCAATGCCAGCGTACATACCCCTATTAACATGAGACTTACCGCCCAAAGGACATCTCGTGTTTTTGCATCCATATCGCACACCTCTATCATCTTTTCGAAAGCCTACGCCTCACCAGATTGAAAATAATCAGCACGATGCCAAAGCCTACCAATACATAATCTTTAATTTCCATAATATCACCACACAAACAAATTTAACACCAGCTCACCGATAGCCTCTGTTGCAAGCTCCACAATATATCGGCAAGCCTTTGAGAAATAAACGTTCATAAAACACCTTTACTTTCTGAACGCCATAGCGATTATATCCTTGAACTTAAGGAGATTGCCGTTGTGAAGGATTATCATCTCATACACCTTAGCCACAAGCATCGCCACCAGCGCAACCATCACCGCAAGTATCAGCACTGCGATGATCACCTCTACCATCGAGAGCGTGCCCAACAGCAACGCAGAGGGCAGTGCAAACGGAGAAGATATCGGGCAGTAATACGAGAATATCTGCACGGGATTTACAGTTGCAGCACCGCTCTCCATACTCTCTATATTAAAAATAACAGGAAAATATGCAAGATAGCAGCCAACGACACCTAATAGCGAATAAGGCTGCATAGCCTGCTGCAGATCCTCCATACGGCTCACGCTTGCACCAACAAGTGCAGCCACCAACGAGAAGAACAGGAAACCAAGTATAAATATCACAAGAATGATGAGTATCGTGAGGGGAGTAATAGTGCCGAGAGTATTATTGAATGCCTCTACTATCTCAGCATTTTCGCCTATCTGCATCTCTGCATTTTCAAGCATGGTCATGAGTTCACCACCGATGCCAAAGGGAGCAGAGATCGCAAAGCTCACGCTGCCAACGATACCCATAAGGATAAACTGGCAGACAGATACGATGCCCATAGCCAGCACCTTACCGATAACCACCGCAAGGGGTCTGACAGAGGTCAGCAGCAGCTCCATAACTCTGCTGGTCTTTTCCGTAGCGATAGACTGTGCCACGGTATTGCCGTATGTGAATATCATCATAAACAGCAGCAACGATACCACAAGAGGAACAAAGTAATTGATCGCACTTTCAAACACGTTCCACTCATCATTTCCTGCTTCGATTTTAGATGTAGTTATATAACGCTGTGTGAATGCGAGGTTCTCAGCACTTACGCCGAGATTTGAATAGTTTCTCAGCTCCGCAAGCTGCGCCACAAGTGACGATACGCCATCCACTGCATCGCCATCTGCCGAAGGAGAATAATAGCACTTTACCGCATAGCCGATAACGATCTCCTCCTGCTCTACAGGTGTGAGACTTACCAGCACCTCCTGTCTAGCGCTCGCTGCCAGCTCATCGATAAGCTCCGCATAGCTCTTATCGCTATCAGCGAGGGCAACGCCGTTCGCCGACAATGCCGCCATATCCTCATCAGTAAGGAGCGCTGCTTCATCTCTGATATACACTGCCTCAAGCACTGTAAGGTCTGTAGGCTCGCCCATGCTGCCTATTACATTCTCCTCGCCCGAGATCAATCCGGGAATGATGTTAACGCCAACCACCATTAGTGCCACCAACAGAGCCATAACAGCAGTACCGATGATGAATGACTTGGTCTTTATGTGCTGGATAAGTGTGAATGTAAATATCTTCTGCCAACCCTTAGTTTTCATTGTTTTCACCAACCCTTTCGATGAATATCTCGTTCAATGTAGGCTCACGCAGCTCATATTTAATAAGAGGGATTCCTTGAGCCATGATATCGCCCAGCAACTTATGCGCCTGTTTCTCACTCTCTACATTGAAGCTTGTACCATTAGGAGTTTCTTCCGTAGGAACAAGACCGCACTCTGCAGCAAGCGGAAGGATATCACCCTCACACTTGACCGTAAGCTTTACTCTGCCATATCCCTTCTTTATCTCGTTAAGGTTACCCTGCACCACCGTTTTACCCTTGTTGAGGATAACTATATCATTGCAAAATTCCTCAATAGTAGTCATCTGATGGCTGGACATGATGATGAACTTATTCTTCTTCATCTCTTCACGGATCACTGTCTTAAAGAGCTCAGCATTTACAGGGTCTAGTCCGCTCAGCGGCTCGTCGAGGATAAGCAATTCAGGATCAGGGGCAAGCGCTGCGATGAGCTGTATCTTCTGCTGATTGCCCTTGGAGAGCTGCTCTGCTCTCTTATTGCGATACTCATTGACTCCGAGACGATCGAACCAATAATCAAGGGACTTTATCGCATCCTGCCTGCGCATTCCCTTCAGACCTGCAAAATAGATCAGCTGATCCATTATCTTATATTTAGGATAAAGGCCTCTCTCCTCGGCAAGATAGCCGATAGGCTCTTCTGCCGCAAGGAACTGCTTACCCTTCCACGTTACCGAGCCGCTGTCGCAGCTAAGCATTCCAAGTATCATTCTTATTGTAGTAGTCTTACCTGCACCGTTCGTGCCCAGCAGGGCAAAAACACCAGGATTGTTGAACTCAAAGCTGAGGTTATCTACAGCCGTATATTCGCCGTATTTTTTAACAATGCCGTCTACCTTTAGTGACATATCATTACCACTCCTTTTTTACAACTGTTCATGTGTTGTATATACAGTATAATCTGTTTATGCAAATTTGTCAATAGGGTCTGTGATGTTTTTCTCATTTCAACTATATTCCAACTATTATTTACCGTAAAATTATGCATTTTTCACAACCCAACTGTTTATACACCTGTAGGATAATCGCCAACTGTATATAAACGGCATTAACAGACGCAAAAAAGTATGAAAAAGGGCGGAAAGATTCCGCCCCCACATATATTCAGCTCTCAAGTCTTGATTTCATACGCTCATACTCTGCATTTATCGCCGCCATAGTCTCGGTATCTCCATTCCCAGTATCGGGATGGTATACTTTCGCAAGGCTCTTGTAGCGTTTGTTTAACTGTGCCATACTATCACATCCACGAAAGAATGAATACTCATCACCGCCACACTGTGCATTTCTGTTCTCCTGCTTCGCTTTGTTATAGCTCTCCTCCAACGATTTTTTCAGCCGCAGCAGCTTTGCTAGATATTCCTCGCTCTCTCGTATAGTCGAAAATCTGTCAGCTCCACTCTGCCGCTCCAGACGAGAAGCATAACCATCCATACGTCTACCTGCAACCATCCACTGCTCCATCGCTGCATCATAAGCCACACCAAGCTCCGCCGACTCATCAAGCAACCCGCTCTCTGACACGCTATCTGCCAATACCTCAAAACGGTCAAGAGCAGTATTGTATCGCTCCAGAATATTATCCATGCGCTCCGAAGCGTCATCCTCATCGCTGAGTTCATCCATATCGAACTCTGTTTCGCCTGCATAATGTCGGTCAGGTGCAAGTCCTGTAAAATGCAGTACGACAAATAATATCGCCGCTCCGCCCATGATAGTCCACCATGCGATATCGCTCTGTTCTCTAACAGCACCTAAGCCCTCCCCAAAAACAGTATCGCTCAAGCAGCTTATTGCAAAGGGCAACGCTGCTCCGCAGGCGAGCTTCGCAACATTTCTTATATATGGCAGCATAAGCAACCCAAGTATAAGCGCACCAAAGGCAAAACCAAGCACTATCCTAAATGCTATATGCATTTCGGTATCGAGATAATAAACTGCGCACAGTATCGCAGTAATCATATCCACCGCAAGCATAACTGCTCCCGCACTGCTGATATCCCTCAGCGACATCATATTAACCAGCTCCGTACTTTCAGATTACAGTAATCGATACAACTACATTACCCGTTTATTTTACCACAACACATCAGCATTGTCAATCATACGCAAAATTTCCGCATGGGTGTTCCATGCGGAAATCTTATCATCTCATAAACTCGACTTGTACAACAAGCCCCTCAACATCCCTGTTAAGCTCAGTGACCAGACTTTTTATGAGTTTTTCAGCAGAAGCGACCGCCTTGTTATAATATCGTGCATCTCTCAACTCCTTGCCGATCTCGTTATACGCCTGCTTCAGATGCTCTCTAGCGTGCTCTTCACCTGCACCATAGTTTTCATAAAAACCACCATTTTCAAACAGCAGCTTTTCCACTTTAGTATAATCTATGCCATAGTCTTGCAGCACGGGCTCAGGCACTCTTACAGTGATACTCCTGCGCTCATTATCAATGATATATTCGCCTGCACCCAAATTGACCGTGTACACGCCAAACCCGGGCACCTCCAGCCAAACCGAAAAATCCTCGTTATTATCTTCAGCATTCTCGATCACATACTGAACAGTGCTGACCTTCAAAACCTCCAAGCTCGACATCTCTCGTACATCTTCAACAACGAGCACCACATCATTTGATACTTTATTATCCTCAAAAGCCTTGTCATAAGCAGCTTTATAGGATTCTTGATAGATATCGTTCTTTACATTGTTCGCTGTAGTAACAAATGCTTCTTCCGCTGCAGCAAGACCATTGTCGATCATTTCTGTAGCGAAGACACTGCACACGATCAAAAGTATTACTATTACCAGCACAAAAACAGCCGAAGCAATAACACTTATACCAATACTTTTATCACCCATCACTATACACCCGCTTTCCCAGGGAAAACCACTACAACTGTTTTTTCCTCAATGCTTGCATTCTTCACAATACTCTTTATCGAGTTTTTCGCAGACTCTCGTGCCTGCGACAAAAGCCAATCGAAATGAGCCATCTTACCCTTTGCATCCTCGAATACCTCTCCACGGGAATCGATATATGCATTATATCCTGCCTCCGCATTATCCGACCAGCTGAACTCCTCCCGCTCAGCAAGCAATTCCGATTTACTTTCATCGATATACAGCTCCATACGGGGATTAGGTATCTTTATCAAAATCTCGCCCTCTTCGGTCTCGCTTATCACCGCATCATTGAGATCCACAAAAAACGTGGCATCGCCGAACACGACCTCAAGAGATTCATATTTTCCACCGCCTGCTTGATGGAAATTTCTAAGACTAACAGAGGCACTAAGTACATCTAGCCTACCAACTTCAGCCAAAGCGCTCTGTACCCTTACTGTAGTGGTATACTCTGCACTGCTGCCATCAGCCGCACCATCTATTGCTCCCTGTTGTTTGCCCGCATCACTACCTTCGGCATCTCCAACTGCATTACCAACAACAAGTCCAAATCCCTCTCCGATCTTTGCACCCAATGTGGGTGCCAGATTTTTCATCGGAATGACGATAAAAAAGGTGCTGTATGTAGTAAATGCCAATATTAACGCAAGGACCAGAGCAACGATAATGCATACAAGGTTTTTATTCACGCTCACCCCTCCTTACCCAAGTTTGACACAAAACTCATCGGGTCTAGTATTTTTGCCGATCGTTATAACGGCTTTCATAGTATTTTTGTCAAAGCGTGTATCAATCAATGAATACTCATTAATTAAATGGCTTATCTCCATCGTCACCTCTGTACCCTCTGGAAGGAACTGTCCTTCCGCAACAGATGTACCATTGCTCAGCGTATAATTTACTTTTAGCCCTTTATTGTCAATGCTATCATAAGAAAACGCATAGCCATATATCTTTTCCAGCTTTATGATATCAGTCTGGCTGTAATTGTATTCAAGCGACTTTATCTCACTGAATTTATGGATATATTGCGGTGGTTCATCATTTACAGATATCGAAAATGCCAGATTATGATTATATCTCATATCTTCATCCGCTGTCAAAACAAGACTATCAAATTCTTTCATAGTTATATCCTGTTCCGATATGATCATACTAAAATCTCTGTATGTATAATTCCGATCACCAATCTTGATCAACAACAAATCATTTTCACTCGGAATTAGGAGTTCACGATCCACACTAAACTTGATGTTTTTTTCAAGCCATTTTCTAACAGAAATATCTAGTTTTCCTACATCCTCAGGCACTGTCAAAGCAAATCTATAACCATCCTTAAGCTTCTCGTACACAGGTATTTCTACCTGACTACATACCACCTTATAATCACTGGCAGTTTCGATAGTTATTACATCTCCGGGTCTGAGTTCATCCAGCTTTCTGTCATCGCTGATGCTCATAGACTTTACACTAACACTAGGCATATCGATAGCAGCAACAACGCACGGACTAAGCACCACTTTATATGCATCAGTATCATCAAGCGCAGATGCAGGATAAAAACAAACCACACCGCTTGAATCATCAATACTATAGCATTTCGGAGTAGTTTCTTTTACAAAATACTCCTCAGCATCATACAGATATCTCACCTCATATTGCAATAAGCCATGTATCTCAACGCTCTCCTTATCAGGATACGTTACATCATTCACCATCCAGCTGCTGCCGTAAGGCTGCAACTCCTCGCCATCATGATCGATATAATAATCTGTCAGATATAATGTACGATTGCGATATGTGCCAACAGGTTCGACCGATAGCTCTTTCACTGTCGCACCCTCAGGTATGCTCAGCACTACATTGCCACCATTATCACAATCATATCTGCCCTTAGCATTATCAGAGGCATATAGCCACACTCTGAATTCCACGAACTCATACGCACTGCTGATCGCCGAGCGCACTATCGGCTCAGAACAATAAATGCTGTCTCCCGCATTAATATAGCAGTTTGAAACATCAACAGGCTTTGTAAGATCTTCATCATAGAAATATTGTACATCTATATACCCGTTTTTCGCAAAGGTGATGTGTATATCTCCTGTTGGCTGTTGCTCGGCAGATGCAGGTATATCTTCACCAAGATAATTACCATTTTCGTCGATCAGCCCCTTCTCCTTCAGTGCCAGATAAGCCTGATAATCCGCCGTATCACCAACAGCTGCAATCAGTTTTTCATTTATCTGATCACGCAAACTGCTCTCCACACTCTCAGCCGAACATCCGCTCAACACCATAATAAACAACATCGGTATAATTAGCTTTAGCTTGATTTTCACAACATTCACTCCTTGTAGAAATGCTTCAACCTTTGTAGCTATTATACCATATATTTTATATTTTTTCAACCTATTTTGACATTTTATCCAAAGATCCTCATAATATCAAAGCAACAGCCGCTTTTACTCCTTGTCACGATGTTCGCAAATAAGATTTTTTCTTCTAAGATTCTGTATCATGCTTTGTAAAAGATCAATATCCTCATCAGTCAGGTCTGTGACATCTAGGGCCTGCTTTTTACTTTCCATCCCGAGGAGATAATCAGTGGATACATGAAAAACTCCCGCTAACCGTACCAGTATCTCAGGTTAGGGAAACCGTGCCGACTGCTAATAATAGCTCACCGTAGCTTTTGAAAGCCACAGCCTGTCAGCCAACTGCTTCTGTGTAAGCCCTGCCTGCTGTCTGAGATCTTTTTATGTTGCACCAAAGTTAACCATATCTGCACTCTCCGTTCAAATATAATTTACAACAACAAAGTATTACTATATTCATATTTTATGTATCATATCAGTTGGCCTTCGCACAAAATCGTGTTAAAATAAAGTGGAAAAGCTAAAACAAGACAGAGAAAATACATCAGGAATGTGATTTGTGAAAAGAAATGTAGGTGCGACACCGTGTCGCACCTGTTTCTATTCATTGAGAATTTTTGCATATTTTGCACTGTTTTTTCAATAGAGATATTGACTATTCATAAATATAAGGGTATAATATAATCAGTCTACTGAAAATTTACTGTCAAATATGCAAAAAAATTCAATAGAGGTGTACTATATGGAAATAAAACGAGATCATTACCTTAACAAACTGATAATGAAAAAGCACAACGGTCTAATTAAAGTGGTTACAGGAATCCGACGCTGCGGAAAGTCATATCTTCTCTTTTCATTATTCAAAAATCACCTTATAGAAAACGGTGTTGACGAGAGCCACATTATCGAGATTGCCTTTGACAGCTTTGAGAATAAAAAATATCGTGATCCTGAAGTGCTATATCCTTTTATCAAGGAGCAGCTCGTTGATGATAATATGTATTATATTCTACTTGACGAAGTGCAGCTGTTAGGCGAGTTTGAATCTGTTCTTAATGGGCTAATGCGTATCAAGAATGTAGATGTTTATGTAACAGGCAGCAATGCCCGTTTCCTATCCAAGGATATAATTACAGAGTTCCGTGGCCGTGGCGACGAACTTCATATCCAGCCGCTTTCCTTTGCGGAATTTATGTCGGTGTATGAAGGCAACAAGTATGATGGTTGGAACGAGTATGTTCTGTACGGCGGTCTGCCCCCTGTTGTGCTGCTCCCCACTCCCGAACAGAAAATCGAACTGCTCAAGACCTTGTTTAAGGAAACCTACATCAATGACATCGTGGGCAGACACAGCATAAAGAACAAGGAAGAATTTGAGGAGTTGATAGATATCCTTTCATCGGGAATCGGCTCACTTACCAACCCGAAAAAGCTCGCTGACACATTTAAGAGCAAGAAGAATAAGACTATAAGCTCTAACACCATAAAAAGCTATCTTGATTACCTCTGCGATGCCTTTGTAGTTGGCAGAGCCACTCGCTATGATATAAAAGGCAGAAAGTATATTGATACTCCGCAAAAATACTATTTCAGCGATGTGGGATTGCGTAATGCCCGTATCAATTTCCGTCAGATTGAAGAAAACCACACAATGGAGAACATTATCTACAACGAACTGCTGGCAAGAGGCTTTAATGTAGATGTAGGAATAGTTACAGTTAGTCAGAAGGATAAGAACGGCAGCCTTGTACGCAAGCAGCTAGAGGTAGATTTCGTATGTAATAAAGGCTCAAAGCGGTACTATATTCAGTCTGCCTTCGCAATTCCCGACAGTGAAAAAATGCAGCAGGAGTCAAACTCGCTGCTGCGGATAGATGATTCATTCAAGAAGATAATTGTGGTAAAGGACACGCCAGCTCCCAGCTATACCGATGATGGCATACTTGTTATAAGTGTGTATGATTTTCTGTTGAATGTGGAGAGCTTGGAGATTTAAAAATATTGCAAATCTATTGGCAATTTACCGCCTCAGCGAAAACAGTCAGGATCTTCTCCGCCCGCTTTTTGTTCGTATCGGAAAGAGTGTTCAGAATTGAAATGATCCCATCGTTATCGTTATCATCTGTTGTGCCGTTTACGATGTAATCCGTCGGCACAAGCAAAGCGGCGGCAATTCTTTTAAGAGTAGCAACGGTCATTGATTTGCGACCTTTTTCGATATCCGCAAGGAACTGTACCGAAACATCAGCAAGCTCTGACAGCTTTTCACGGGTATATCCACGCTGTTTTCGCAGTTCGGTTATTCTCGCACCTACTTCTATATTAAGTTCATTCATTCTGATCACCTCTTTAGAAATAGTATAAACCAATCTAAAGATTATATAAATCATCAATCGATATTGACAAACTATTGCTATTGATGTATAATAAGGCTGTGATCTTGATAATATGAGCATATTTTTACGGAAAACCTTGACAAATTACGCTTGTGGTGCTATACTAAAGGAACATTATTTTTGAAAAGGAGGCAGACAATATGTTTAAGCGTTATCATCACCCATCAGCTATGCACATATTCAGAGATGAACACTTGTCTGCCCTTGATCGCATTATCTGATAATGCGTTATTATTGGTATTTCAAGGCGTGCATTTCTGTATGAAGTGTACGCTTTTTGTTTTGATAAAGGAGAAAACGAACAAATGTATGTATATCATGTAGTAACAGACAGACCTATGTATGTTGGTCAGGAAATTGTATTTGATGAAACACATCACAGCGGGGTATATCAGAGAGTACAGGAAAAATTAGATATAGTGGACGCGATCTACGCTGACCCGACCCGATATAATGCAGACGAACTGGAACATCACACATCTGTCGCATTAAGAGAACTTGCACTAGAGGAAGTCCGTCAGAAAAAATACCCTCAATACCCCTCTAGAATGAGTTGTCTGTATGTATCCAAAACTTTTGAGGAAGCTGAAAACTGGGGCAAATTCTTTGCTCAGATAGGCAGACCTACATACTGTATCGTAAAACTTGAGGTGAATGGAAATTGCTTCACAGGCGACGCTACAAAGTGTATTGACGGACAGACT
>JAZPZN010000069.1:0-28933 GCA_045544715.1 Oscillospiraceae bacterium
CACTGATACGGATACAGATACAGACACTGATACGGATACAGACACTGATACGGATACAGACACTGATACCGATACAGACACTGACACCGATACAGATACTGACACCGATACAGACACTGATACGGATACAGACACTGATACAGATACTGATACCGATACAGATACTGACACGGATACAGATACTGATACCGATACAGACACTGATACCGATACAGACACTGACGATGATATCGATATTGTAACTGTTGAGTTTGATGATCCTATAGTTCCGCTTGATGATCAGCCAAGCTTTGAGATCAATACGGATCCGGTGCCTTTTGATGATGCTGATGTTCCTCTCAGTGATACACCTTCTATTATGATGTCCAACCCATATACTGGTGTTGATTCTGCGGCAGGTGCAGCTCTTGCAGCGGCTGGTGCTTCTGCAATTTTGATGTTTGCATGCAGTAAGCGTCGTAATAAGAGAAAGTAATTTTGTATAAATTGGCTCTTCGATATGTCGGAGAGCCAATTATTTTGACCTAATAGATAAATATTTGACATTTTTTTCGTTTAGGTATTTACTTTTTTATTATAATGTAGTATAATGATTGTATATAAATTAAATACAAATAAATAGGAGTTGTAGTAATGGATGTAAACGTTACACATTATGCCGATCGTGCACATGTGTTGATTATTGATGATAATGCAATTCTTTTGAGGTGCACAAAGGATATGTTGGAGGAACGATATTCAGTATCGATTGCAACTTCCAGCTCTCAGGCTTTCATGGCTATTGCAAAGAAGAGGCCTGACATTATTTTGCTAGATTACAAGATGCCTATAGTTGATGGAGAAGCAACTATGAAGATGCTTAGCACTGATGAAAGCTCAAAAGGGATACCTGTAATTTTCTTTACAAGTTCAGCTGAACCGGATGTTGTAACTAAGCTTTTAACATTAAAGCCTGCTGGCTATGTTCTCAAACCCCCTAAGAAGGAAATGATGATTGCTCTTATTGAAAAGACTCTTAAGGAATACAAGGGTTGATATAATGTATCCCTCGGATTTTTTCGAGGGATTTTTCGCATAAAAACACTTCGGAGGTCTCATGGATACGATAAAAGTTACTGATGTGCGTAAGCAGCTTGGTGACAGTGCTTTTCTTCTTGATGATGGTAAAACATCAATCTTATATGATACGGGATTTGGTTTTACAGGCTTTGACGTTGCTGAAAACGTCAAAAAAGTTCTTGGTGAGCGTAAGCTTGACTACATTTTTCTTACACATTCTCATTACGATCATGCGCTTGGCAGTGCATATATACTCCGCTATTATCCCGAGGCGATTGTTGTTGCGGGCAGGTATGCAGCTGATATCTTCACCCGTGACGGTGCAAAAAGGGTGATGCGTGAGCTGGATAGAAAATTTGCTGATCATTGTGGTGCAGGAGATTATCCTTTCCTCGGTGATGAGCTTAGGGTAGACATTCCTGCTGCTGATGGTGATATTATCAAAGCCGGTGACATGGAGTTTGAGGTGATCGATCTTCCGGGGCATACAAAATGCTCTGTTGGATTTTATTGCAAACAGTATTCGCTGCTGCTTTCCACAGAAACCATCGGTGTATATGATGGTGAGGAGCTAATCCTGCCCTCATATCTTGTCAGCTATAAATCAACGATGGAGTCTATTGACAGGGTATTATCCTTAAAAATCGACAGGCTGCTATCGCCGCACCTCGGTATTCTTAATGAGGTACAGACTGCGTATTTTTTGAAGAATGCCAAGCGTTGTTCGGAGGAGGCGGCTGATTTTATCCTTAGTAGGGTAAAGGATGGCTTTACAAATGAGCAGATAATCGATGATTTCAAGAGCCGCTATCGTAGGGGTTACATAGAGAAGATATACCCCGAGGATGCAATTAATCTCAATACCAGTATAATGATAGAGCTTCTGAAGAAGGAATTGCTGTTACAGGAGGGGTAGAATGATCCATATTTTTATTATCAATCCCTTTGCAGGTCGCCAGACCTTTGCAGATGATCTGCGTACAAAGCTTGAATCTATCAAGAATTTGAATTATTTCGTGTTCAATACACGTTATCGTGGCTATGAAACCGAGCTTGTGCGCAAGATACAGCATATATTTGAGGGCGAGAAGCTGCGCTTTTATTGCTGTGGCGGCTCGGGAACTATGCGTAATATGCTTAATGGCTTTGATAATCTTGAAGATGCGGAGGTGGCTTTTTTCCCTTGCGGTCTTACCAACGATTTTATCAAGATGTTTGGCAAGGATGAGCAGCGCTTTCATCAAATTGAAGAGCTTATTAACGGTGATGTTATTAAGGTTGACTATATCAAAAGTAATCATGGAATTTCGCTGAATACGCTCTCTACAGGACTTGACAGTAACAGCGTACAAAAAATGAATGAATTCCGTGTTCTGCGTCATATAAACGATAGTTTGCCGTATACGATATCTATACTTTATGCTATATTTGTAGCCCGCAACCACGAGTATGAGGTTACACTTGATGATAATGTGTATGTCGATAAGTTTACTGAGGTCTTTATAGGCAATGGATGTGTTTTCGGTGGAAATATGTTTTTTGCTGAGCAGACATGCATTGATGACGGAAAGGCGATCTCAAGGCTTATTCCAAACAAAAAAGGTCTCCCTTTACTTCCACCACTTATGGTGCTTACAAATAAAAAGTACGATAAGCTTGAATCCTCCATGGCATGTGGAAATTGCAGCAAGATACGTGTACGCCGCACTGATAATGCACCGTTTACAATCAATCAGGATGGTGATCTTATCCATAATGTGACCGAGTGCACTGCAGAGATCGTTCACAAGGGACTCAATTTTGTTGTTCCCAAGGGGGTGAAGCTGTGAAAACCAGAGATTTTCTTACAGGATATAGATCCAGCCTTGCATTTTATGCGTTAGAAAGTTTGGCAGTCATCGTTATTGCATTGTGCAATGGACGCATGCCATTGCACACTGTTGCACTGTATGCAGCCTTTGTGTTTGTTATGGTATTGGTATTGTACAGAGGCAAAAAGAAAAAGCCATTGTCAACATACGCACAGATGCGTTTTCAGAGCATTTTGTTTATAATAAACAATGTTATATTGTCGGTTGTCATCGATTCAGCACAGGTGTTTATATATGCGATGTGCTTCAGTTCGATAGTTTGTTTTATTTTCCTTGACCGCAAGTTTGTAGGATTCAATTTTTACGCATCTTTGATAGTTGTCATTTTGTTGGCTGTAGCGATAGTGCTGTTTATCAAGTCTCAGCAGACGTTACTCGAGTATTGCTTTGGCACTATAGTTTTTATTGTTATCAACTGGGTGATCGTCAGCATGACGAGTATGATAAGCTATCAGAACAGAAAGAATTATGAGCAGGAGCGTAGTCTTGACGATCTGTTAAAGGTAGTAGAAGCAAAGTGCTTTGATGCACAGGCAGCAACCAGAAGTAAAACAAGATTTCTTGCTCACATGTCCCATGAGATAAGAACGCCTATCAACGCTGTCATGGGTATGAATGAGATGATACTTCGTGAAAGCAGCGAGCCTGCTATCCGTGGCTATGCGGCAGATACAAAGCTTGCAGCAGAGTCGCTGCTTGGTATAATCAACGATATTCTTGATATTACAAAGATCGAGGCAGGAAAGCTTTCGCTTATCAATGCTGAGTACAGTATGCCTTTGCTGATAAGCGATGTATATAATATGATGCGTTTCAAGGCTGATGATAAACAGCTTGAGTTTAAGATCATTGCAGATGAAAAGCTTCCCAAACGTCTTATTGGCGACGATGTGCGTCTGAAGCAGGTGTTGATAAATCTCATCGGCAATGCCATAAAGTATACACATGAGGGCAGCGTCACTTTAGAGATACTCTATATTGCAGAAGGTAAGATACGTTTTGTAGTAAAGGATACGGGCATTGGAATAAAGTCCGAGGACATAAAGCTTCTGTTTAACGCTTTTGAGAGAATAGAAGAAGATCGCAACCGCAATATCGAGGGTACGGGTCTTGGTCTTAACATAACAGCATCTCTGTTAAAGATGTTTGAATCTGATCTGAATGTTGAAAGCGTTTACGGAGAAGGCTCTGTGTTCTCCTTTGAGCTTGAGCAGGAGGTCGTAGATGCTGAACCTATCGGCACTATTGACCTTAACATAGCTGAGCAGGAGCTTACGCTGTATGTGACACAATTGGAGGCTCCCGATGCTCATGTGCTTGTTGTTGATGATAATTTGATGAATCGCAAGGTGTTCATTAATCTGCTAAAAGACACAAAGCTTCAGGTAAGCGAGGCGGAGAGTGGCATTCAGTGCTTGCAGATGATACAAGAAACACACTTCGATATCATATTCATGGATCACATGATGCCGGAACTAGACGGTATCGAAACGCTGGCAAAAATGCGTGAGATGGATGACCATCTATGTAAGGATACTCCTGTTGTGGTTCTTACCGCTAATGCTTTGGCTGGTGCACAGGACTATTATAACACGGCTGGGTTTGATGGATTTTTATCTAAACCTATTGATCCAAAAAAGCTTGAACAGACAGTGTTTGCTCTGCTTGATGACAGTGTCGTTCATGAGCACAGTGTTGTTGCAGAAGCTAGTCCTTCGGTTGAAGAGATCGAGCTACCTATTATCGAGGGTATCGATTGGGGATATGCTCGTATACACTTTGGTGATGTCGCTGCGCTGCTATCTGCTGTCGAGATGTTCAATAAAGCGCTGAAGCTTGATGCTGATGAGCTGCAGGGTTATTTCCTCGATATAGACGAGGATGAGTGTCGCAGCAGCTATCAGACTAAGGTGCACAGCATGAAGAGTTCTGCTGCTATCATTGGCATCGTTCAGCTTGCAGGCATGGCAATGGAACTGGAGAATGCTGCAAAAACGGCACAGCTTGATGTTATTAGGTCGCTTCATCCGCTGTTCATTCAGCGATGGCTCAGTTATCGTGATAGGCTTTCGGTGCTTTTTGACAGTGGAGAGCCCAGAAAGCAGGCATCTGAGCATGAGAACGCAATAGCTGAGATATTAGCGGCAATTGAAAATGCTGCCTCTGAAATGGATGTTGATGCACTTGATGACCTTTCAAAGCAGCTTGATGAATATTGCTTTAATGGCGAACAGGCAGAGAAGATAGAGCAGATAAAGAATCACATTCTCAATTTTGAGATAGAAATGCTGACAGATCTATCATGTTGATATTATGAGGATTACTATGAAAAAACTTATTGCAACATTCGCAATGTTCCTCTTGTTGACAGCAACAGGCTGCGATGGGGATGAAAAAAACATGACCACATCAAGCTCTGATGTGGTGGATATTTCGACTAGTGTAGTGACTACAACGACTGTATCTGTAGCTACAGATGTAACAGAGCCCACTGAGCAGACTACAACTGCAGGTACTTACGTTCAAACAACTCAACAGACCACTGCTATGCCGCAGGAGAGCACTGCAACTGAAGTCACCACTACAACGTCTACAGCGAGCATTTCTTCGACGCAGTCTACTGAGCAGGTGGAGACTACAATAACAACATCGTCTTCTCAAAAGCCTGCTGATACTACCTCAGCTACCACTACAGTGCCTACTGAGTCGGAGGATGCAGAGCCACAGCAGCAATCGCTTTCTCAGCAGTATCAGGAAAAGCTTCCTGAGCTGGAAGAGCTGATGAAAACTGTAGCAGATACCAAAACTATGCCTGCGGTCTATGTTACGACATACAATAATGAGCGCCCAAAGTCAAAGGAGGTCTATGTTGAGGCAGTTATAGATGTGTTCAACTGTGACGATCAATACAGACTCACCGCTGACGGAGGTATAAGAGTCAGAGGAAACTCTACTGCGGATGGCAGTGAAAAGCCTTACCGCATAAAGTTTAACAAGAAGCAGAATGTTCTGGGACTGCATGACGGCATGGAGTTCAAAAGCTGGGTGCTTTTGCGCTCTCAATGGAATCTTGTTGCCGACTACATGGGATTTTCACTTGCTGAAGAGATATTCAATGGTGAGTATTACAGCTCTGATTGTACCTATGTAAATCTTTATATAAACGGCAGGTATCTTGGGCTTTACCTTCTCTGCGAGCAGAATCAGGCTGCAAAGGGCAGGGTAGATGTATATGAGCCTAAAAAGGACGAAATGCAGACAGATATCGGCTATTTTATAGAGATAGATAATTACGCCAGCGAAGGTGATGATCCCTACTTTAATCTTGATTATCACGGACGAGAGTTCACCGATATCGAGGGAAAAACACAGGTGTTCTCAGCGGATGACTATTCGATAAAGAGCGAAGTAAGAAACGAGGAACAGCAGGAGTTTATTGCAAAATACACTGACGGGGTTTTCACGATAATGTATGAGGCAGTTGAGAATAACAAGCTGCTCATGTTTGACGATAACTACAATGTTGTATCTGCCGAGGGAGTATATTCTACACCTAAAGAGGCGGTCGGTGCAGTAATCGACCTTGACTCTATGGTTAACACCATGATACTACAGGAGCTCGTTCACAATTACGATGTAGGTGCAGGAAGCTTCTATATGGCAGTAGATTTCACCGAGGATAGCAAATATCAGCGGCTTACATTCCTTGCTCCGTGGGATTTTAACTGGGGTTACAGCGAGGAAACTGATGGCAGATATTACGCAGGTGCATTTCAGAAGCCCGTTCACGATATGTGGGATAGGTCAAACGCTTGGCTGACCGTTATAATGAAGGCAGACTGGTTTGTAGATATGATAAAGGAAAAATGGGCTGAGCTTGACAATGGCAATGCGCTTATTGCAACCATAAAGGAAGTGCAGAGCACCGCTGAATCCCTTGAGAATGATCTTGGCGACGATCTTAGCTGGAGAATTGACTCTGCAAAGGATGTTGTTGCATTTGTAAGGGGCAGGATTCGTTGGTTGAATACCCAGTGGGGTTAAGCAAAATACAAACAATCTCCGCAGTGTTAAACCTGCGGAGATTTTTGATTATCCTAGTATCCTGCCATCGGTGGAGATAGTAACGACCTGCCACGGGATGAATTTACCACTTGCTTGAAGTGCACGTTTTGCTGCACTTTCTATTCCGCCGCAGCATGGCACTTCCATGCGTACGATCGTAAGACTCTCGATATTGTTCATTTTGATTATCTTTGTCAGCTTTTCTGCATAGTCGCCCTCGTCAAGCTTTGGGCAGCCGATAAGAGTTATCCTGTTTTTGATAAAGTCCTCATGAAATCTTCCATAAGCAAATGCTGTACAATCTGCTGCAATAAGTAAGTTTGCTCCGTCAAAGTAAGGTGCACTTAGCGGCACTAGTTTGATCTGAACAGGCCATTGAGATAGTCTGCTGAAAGCAGGAGCGTTATCAATTTCTGCAGCTTCAGTGCGATTTATCGCTTTAGCGTTCATGCCTGGGCAGCCGCAGGGGAGCGGAGAATTCTTTTGCGCCTTTGCAGCTTGAACTGCAGCCTCGTTGTAGGCAGGTGCTTCACGCTCTTCAAAGCTTATGGCATCAGTGGGGCAGGCTGGAAGACAGTCGCCGAGCCCATCGCAGTAGTCCTCACGGAGCAGCTTTGCTTTGCCGTTGACCATGCCTATAGCTCCTTCGTGACAGGCATCTGCGCACAAGCCGCATCCGATACATTTTTCATCATCTATCTTTATAATTTTTCTTATCATAAAAACCTCCTGTTGACTTTGTAATTTGATTATAGTATAATTATCTTAATAAGTCTGTTGAATTTTCAACAAAGGAGATATCTTATGCAAAAATATACTGATGTCTTGCGCAAATGCAAGCTTTTTGACAATGTTTCTGATGAAAACCTCGCTACGATGCTTGGGTGTTTAGGTGCACAGGTGCGTTCTTATAGTAAAAATCAGCCAATAATATCAGAGGGCACGAAAGCAACGCACATTGGCTTGCTGCTTTCAGGTGGAGTTCAGCTTGTACGCACCGATTACAATGGTAACAGGAGTATTGTTGCTAATGTTGAGCCTTCTCAGATCTTCGCTGAGAGCTTTGTATGTGCTGAGGTCGAGTCGATACCTGTAAATATCATCGCCAGTGAACCAAGCGATGTGATGCTCATAGATGGAAAGCATATATTAAGCACCTGCTGCAAATCCTGCAGCTTTCATAATCAGATGATATTCAATCTGATGAAGCTTGTGGCATCAAAAAACTTGATATTTGATCAGAAGATTGAAATAACTTCCAAGCGTACTACCCGTGAAAAGCTTATGACTTATCTTCTGGGGCAGGCAAAGCTGCGTGGCAGCGAGCATTTTAAGATCCCCTATGACAGACAGGAGCTTGCTGATTTTCTTGAGGTGGACAGGAGCGGACTTTCAGCCGAGATAAGCAAACTGCGCAGAGAAGGTGTAATAGAGTGTCATCGCAGCGAATTCCGCTTGCTTAATTAAAACTTGCCTGCATATATCAGTAATGAACGGATATGATAATCAACACGAATGTGAGGTATAAAATGTCACTCCAAAAAGAACGTTTATGTGCGCTTGCAACTCCTTTTGAGGAGAGTGACCGCAATTGGTGTGAGTATCCACGCCCACAGATGAAAAGGGATAACTACATTTCCTTATGCGGTGAGTGGGAGGTATTTGTAAAAAGCGGTGGTATTGAGAAGTTGATCGGGGCTATTAAAGTTCCGTTTCCCCCCGAGTGCCGTATTTCGGGGATCGGGCGACAGCTTGCTGTTAATGAAAAATATCTCTACCGCAGAAAATTTTACCTTGACAGAATGTTTAACAGAGGGCGGGTGTTGCTTCATTTCGGCGCAGTTGATCAGATAGCTGAGGTCTACATCAATGGCTTTCATGCCGGCTCTCACATTGGAGGATATCTTCCTTTCACGCTTGATATCACTGAGCTGATCGATCTTGGCGAAAACTCTATTCAGGTCGAGGTGACTGATAATCTTGACACTGAGCTTCCCTATGGCAAGCAGCGACGTGATCGTGGAGGCATGTGGTATACTCCTATCAGCGGAATTTGGCAACCTGTCTGGCTTGAAAGTGTTCCTGACGGCTATATCCGCTCTTTGAAGATCACTCCCACATTAAACAGTGTGACAATCGAAACTGAAGGTGGTATGTCGGAAAAAACACTGAAGCTTCATGGGGAAGTGGACAAGGAATATCATTACAGTGGCGATTCGATCACTATAGATATAGAAGCTCCTATGTATTGGACACCTGAAACACCGTATCTGTATTATTTCACCGTAACTGATGAAAATGATAGTATAGAGTCCTATTTTGCCCTGCGCACGATAACTATTGAGCAGCGTGGCAAGTATCCTTATATCTGCCTTAACGGTCAGCCATATTTCTTTAATGGTCTGCTTGATCAGGGTTATTTTAGTGATGGAATATATCTTCCCGCTTCTCCAGAGGGCTATGAATGGGATATAAAGACAATGAAGCGGATGGGATTCAATATGCTGAGAAAGCATATCAAGATTGAGCCTGATCTGTTTTACTATTATTGCGACAAATATGGAATGATAGTCTTTCAGGATATGGTCAACAGCGGAAAATACAGCTTTTTTATCGACACTGCATTGCCAACTATCGGACTGAGAAATGGCATAACACATAAGGCTTCTTCCAAGCGTAGGGCACAGTTTGAGAGAGACAGCGCAGCCACTGTTATGCAGCTATACAATCATCCCAGTGTTTGTTATTATACGATATTCAATGAGGGATGGGGGCAATATGATGCTGATCGCATCTATCGTGAGCTAAAGCAGATCGACCCTACCCGTGTATTTGATGCAACGTCTGGCTGGTTCACTGAAAAAGAAAGTGACGTGCGCAGTGAGCATATCTATTTCAGAAAGCTATCGCTCAAAGGCGGCGACAAACCACTTGTTTTATCAGAGTTCGGTGGGTATTCCTACCCATGCGAGGGGCATTGTTTCAATCTTGATAAAAGCTATGGTTATAAGGCATGTAGGAACGCTGACGAATTTACTGCTGAGCTTTCAAAGTTGTATCTTGAGCAGCTTATGCCTTGCATCAGAAATGGGCTTTGTGCTGCCGTCCTTACTCAGTTAAGCGATGTTGAAGATGAGATCAATGGTTTGGTCACTTACGACCGACAGATCGTTAAGGTCGATGAAGTAGTTATGCGGGATATATCTGTACGGATTAAAGAAAAATTTGATAAATCTTTCTGATTTTTTGAAAAAAGTTTTATTTGTTGAAATTTCAACAGATTTTTTGCGGATTTTGACTTATAATATGAATAGAGAAAGGGAGGAATTATATGAAGATAGCTTTTTTTGATACTAAACCCTATGATAAAGAATCGTTTAACAAATACAGCGAAAAGTACGATATAAAATTCAAATTCTATGAGACTAAGCTCAACGAGGATACAGTAGATCTTGCTCAGGGCTATGATGGAGTTTGTGTATTTGTTAATGATACTGTAAATGCAGCTGTAATTGACCGACTGCATGAGATGGGTGTCAATATTATAGCACTTCGTTGTGCAGGTTTCAACAATGTAGATATGAAGTATGCCTTCGGCAAGATCCATGTTCTCCGTGTGCCTGCATATTCTCCCTATGCAGTTGCTGAGCATGCTATGGCATTGCTTCTTACTTCAATACGTCGCATTCACAAGGCATATATACGCACTAAGGATTTCAATTTCAGCCTTTCGGGGCTGACAGGCTTTGATCTTTACGGCAAGACTGTTGGTATTATTGGTACAGGTAAGATCGGTCGGGTATTTATCGATATCTGCCGTGGCTTTGGAATGAAGGTACTGGCTTATGATAAGTATCCTGCGCAGGGGCTTGATAACGGTGATACCATCAGATATGTATCTTTGGATGAACTATTTGAAAACAGCGATATCATCTCTCTTCACTGCCCGTTGACAGAGGAGACTCAGCATATCATAGACTCTGCTTCTCTTGAAAAGTGCAGGCAGGGGGTTGTGATCATCAATACCTCCCGTGGAGCGCTGGTAGATGCGGAGGCGTTACTTGCTGGCATCAAATCTCGAAAGGTCGGAGCAGCCTGCCTGGATGTTTACGAGGAGGAATCTGATTTCTTCTTTGAGGATTTTTCGGGTCACATCATGGAGGATGACACACTTGCAAGGCTCATCTCAATGCCTAATGTTATCGTTACCTCGCATCAAGCATTTCTCACCAACGAAGCACTGGAAAATATTGCTGAAACAACTGTTAAGAATATAGTGGATTTTGCGACCACTGACCACTGCGAAAATGAGCTTTGCTATCGCTGTGGCAGGGCTGAGGATTGCAAAGACGGCAAATGCTTTTAATACATCAAGGAGGAGTACAAAATGAACATTACAGATGATATCCGCTACGTCGGAGTAAATGACCATGATATTGATCTTTTTGAGGGACAGTATGTCGTTCCTAATGGAATGGCATACAATTCCTATGTTATTCTTGATGAAAAGATCGCTGTTATGGACACAGTCGACGCTAATTTCACACATCAGTGGCTTGACAACATTGAAAACACTGTTGGCAGCAGAAAGCCTGATTATCTCATTGTTCAGCATATGGAGCCTGATCACTCCGCAAACATTGCAAACTTTATAAAGGCTTATCCCGATGCAAAGATAGTGTCCTCTGCAAAGGCTTTTGTGATGATGAAAAACTTTTTCGGAACAGACTTTCCTGAAAAGCAGGTCGTTGTAGGTGAGGGCAGCACCCTTTCCCTCGGAAAGCATACATTGACATTTGTCACTGCCCCAATGGTGCACTGGCCTGAGGTAATCGTTACTTATGACAGCTTTGATAAGGTGCTTTTCTCTGCTGACGGCTTCGGAAAATTCGGTGCTCTTGATGTTGAGGAGGACTGGGCTTGCGAAGCCAGACGCTATTACATCGGTATCGTAGGCAAGTATGGTGCTCAGGTGCAGGCGTTGCTGAAAAAGGCTGGCGGGCTTGAAATTGAGAAGATATGCCCTCTGCATGGCCCTGTTCTTACTGAAAATCTTGGCTACTATCTTGGATTATACAACACTTGGTCTAGCTATCAGCCGGAGGAGGATGGCATCGTTATTGCCTACACCTCTGTTTATGGAAACACAAAGAAAGCTGTTATGCAGCTTGCTGAAAAGCTCAAGGCTAATGGCTGTCCTAAGGTTGTAGTAAATGATCTCGCACGTTGCGATATGGCAGGGGCTGTTGAGGATGCATTCAGATACAGCAAGCTGGTGCTCGCAACCACTACCTATAATGCAGAGATATTCCCGTTTATGCGTGAGTTCATAACACATCTTACCGAGCGCAATTTCAGCAATCGTACAGTGGCCTTTATTGAAAACGGAAGCTGGGCACCCCTTGCCGCAAAGGTAATGAAGGGAATGTTTGAAAAGAGCAAGAACATCACCTATACTGATACTACGGTAAGGATTCTATCAGCCCTCAATGATGAGAGTACGGCTCAGCTTAATTCCCTTGCTGATGAGCTTTGCAGAGAATACCTTGCTCGTCAGGACTCCACTGCTGATAAGAATGATCTCACTGCACTTTTCAATATCGGATATGGCTTGTATGTTGTAACATCCAGTGATGGTAAAAAGGACAATGGACTTATCGTAAACACTGTTACGCAGGTGACAAATACTCCGAATAGGGTTGCGGTGACGATCAATAAAGAGAACTACTCGCACCATGTTATCAAGCAGACAGGAGTTATGAACATCAACTGTCTTACGGTTGATGCACCATTTGCAGTGTTTGAAAAGTTCGGTTTCCAGAGTGGCAGAAATACCGATAAATTTGCAGAATGTGAGCCGCTGCGCTCTGATAATGGGCTGGTATTCCTGCCTAGACATATCAATTCGTTCATGTCGCTGAAGGTCGAACAGTACGTTGATCTTGGCACGCATGGAATGTTTATATGTGAGGTAACAGAGGCAAGGGTCATCTCCAACGCTGAAACTATGACCTACACCTATTATCTCAACAACGTTAAGCCAAAGCCTGAAACTGAGGGCAAAAAGGGCTATGTATGCAAGATATGTGGCTATGTGTATGAGGGTGACGAGCTTCCTGAGGATATTGTTTGTCCACTCTGCAAGCACGGAGCTGCTGATTTTGAAAAAATTCAATAATAATGGAGGAAACAATTATGAAAAAGTATGTATGTGACGCTTGCGGCTGGGTATATGATGAGGCTCTCGGTATGCCCGAGAAGGGAATTGCTCCAGGCACAAAGTTCGAGGATCTGCCCGATGATTTCGAGTGTGAGCTCTGTGGTGTAGGCAAGGATATGTTCAGCGAGCAGGATTAACAGCTTGATAACAAACAGCGGAGTTTTGATAATTCCGCTGTTTGCTTTAAAACAATATCTGTGTTATACTAAATAAAAGATATTTTGGAGGTGCGTCATGAACGTAATCGAACCGAAAAATTTGCAAATATCGGCTCTCAGAGCCTTGTGGAGAGAAGCGTTTGACGATGATGACGATTACCTCGACGATTTTTTCAGCACTGCGTTCAGCACCAAGCGTTGTCGCTGCGTTGAAATAGAAAGTGAGATAGCTGCTGCGCTCTACTGGTTTGACTGTAGTTTTCATGAACGAAAACTTGCCTATATCTATTCTGTCGCAACTGCAAAAGCGTACAGAGGTGTAGGGATATGCCATTCACTGATGCAGCACACTCATAATTATCTGCGTGAAAATGGATATATTGGTGCAGTGCTGGTACCGGGCAGTAGTGACTTATTTGCTTTTTATGAGCGAATGGGGTATGTTACTTCGTGCTATGTTGAAGAATTCAGCAGTGAAGCAGCGTCAGAAAGCATCTATATTGAGAAGATAGGTAGTGCTGAGTACGCTTCTCTCAGACGAAAATATCTTCCCGATAATGGAGTTATACAGGAGAATGAAAACATTGCGCTGCTAGCGTCACAGGCTGAGTTATACAAGGGTGATGATTTTTTGCTTGCTGCAGAGATCGAGGATGGTATGTTTAAGGCTACAGAATTGTTGGGAAACACAGCAGCTGCATCGGGAATTCTGAAGTCGCTGGGCTATCAAAACGGTAATTTCCGCACGGTTGGAGAATGCAAGCCCTTTGCAATGTATCTTCCTTTTTCAGACAGCAGCTTAGTGCCGAAATATTTTGGACTTGCATTCGATTGATAATATTATATATTGCATTTGCTGTCGATTTGTGCTATAATATTTTTAGCGCATTCCTCAAATAAATTGTTTATGTTTAAAGGAGTATCTGCAAATGAACGAAAAAATTCAGAGTATTATGGAGCTCATTCGTGAGAAGGGCATCAAAATGGTGGATTTCAAGATGGTAGACATCAACGGTCAGTTCCGCCATGTAACCATTCCTGCTGAGGATTTCAGCGAGGATGTTATGGTCAATGGTATTGGCTTTGATGCATCTAACTATGGCTATGCTGTTGTTGAAAAGAGTGACATGGTATTTATTCCCGACCCCGATAGTGCAACTATAGATCCCTTCTGTGAGATCCCCACACTCTCTATGGTTGGTAATGCGATGATAATCGATTATCCTGAGAACCGCCCTCTTGCCCAGTATCCCAGAAACATCGTTGCAGCTGCTGAGCAGTACATGAAGGATTGCGGCGTTGCTGATACGATGCTCATTCTCCCCGAGTTTGAGTTCTATATGTTCAACAATGTAGGATGGGATGTAAGCCCTCAGTGCGTGGGCTATAGTGTTGATGCACCTCAGGCTCACTGGAACAGCTCAGGTGGTGGCTTAGGCAACATCGTTCAAAAGCAGAAAAACTATCATATTGCAAAGCCCTTCGATATCTCCTATGAGGCACGCAGTGAGATGTGCCTGCTGATGGAGGAGGCTGGTATTGCTATCAACTATCACCACCCTGAGGTAGGTGCTGCAGGCCAGTTCGAGATCGAGCCCAAGCTCGGTGTTATGAGCAAGATGGCTGATGCAACGATGATGATAAAGTACATCATCCACAATGTTGCAAATAAGTATGGTATGTCTGCTACATTCATGCCTAAGCCCGTTATGGGTGAGGCAGGCAACGGCATGCACGTTCATATGCTGCTCCTGAAGGATGGCGAACCTGTATTCTCTGATGATAACGGTTATGCTCATCTCAGTAAAGAAGCGCACTGGTTCATGGGTGGTCTGCTGAAGCATATCGATTCTCTTTGTGCTATCACCAATCCTAGCACCAATTCCTTCAAGAGATTAGTTCCGGGATTTGAGGCTCCTGTTACTGTTGGTTATGCGACCTCCAACCGCAGTGCTGTTATCCGCATCCCTGCTTATGCTAAAACTCCCGATCGCAGAAGATTTGAGCTGCGCAACCCCGATGCTACTTGCAATCCGTATTTCTGCTATGCTGCAATTCTTATGGCAGGTCTTGACGGAATCAAAAATCAGATCGATCCCCATGAGAATGGCTGGGGCCCTTATGATATGAACCTTTTCCATCTCAGTGATGAGGAGAAGGCAAAGCTCTCTCAGCTTCCCACTTCTCTTGAGCAGGCTCTTGACGCTCTTGAAGCAGACCACGATTATCTGCTGGCTGGCGGTGTATTCCCCGAAGAGCTTATCAAGAACTTTATCAAGGGTAAGCGTGAGGAGTGCCGTGCTATGGCAGCTATCCCTCATCCTGCCGAATTTGATCGTTATTATAATCTCTGATAATATTTTGACCTCCTCTATGTTCAGAGGAGGTCTGTTTATTTTTCTACTGTCCTAAAATTGTGATGACAAGTGCTAAGTATGAAAAGCACATTGTGCTTTACAAATGATTAAAGGGAGCAGTTATAACTGCTCCCGAATTTTCTGTGTGAAAGAAGTGATAAATACGATCTATGGAGTTATCCTCCTGCTTTCTTATGCTGCCCGATATGCTTTTTATATTCCATAGGAGTAAGCCCTTCGTGCTTTTTGAAAACTGTGCTGAAATACCCCGCATCAGGAAATCCTGAGTGTATTGCGATCTCAGAAACAGGCAGTTCATTTCGTTGAAGCAGTGTTTTGGCTTCCTGAAGCCTTCTTTGTGTGAGATACTCGTTAGGACGCATATTCATTGTATCCTTGAATACACGACAAAGGTGTTGTGGAGTTATCCCAGCGATTTCAGCAAGTACAGTAAGCGGAAAATCCCTCTGGAAATTTTCATCGATATAATCCAGCACTGGAGCAAGCATTCTGAACCTATCATTGCGCAGTCTATTTTCACGAGTGTCCATAAGCCTATGAAATTCGATGATGCATGCATATATGTAGCCGGAGCAGTAGTAGTCACCATAAACTCTGTCAGTCTTTTGTAGAGTGTACATTTTTCCATATAGCTTTTGCAGCACGCAGTCTTCCTGCTTTTTAATAACTATGGGTGCATTCATACAGAACTGACTCAATAAATGTGCGCAGGCATAGCCATCAAAAGCCATCCAACGTACATCCCAGCTGTCGTTTTCAGTGTAATATTCGTGAGGATATCCCGCAGGAAGGAAAAAGATATCTCCCTCTTCAATTGATACCACCGTGTTATCGAATTTCAGCAATCCGTTTCCAGTTACGCTAAGCAATATCTGATGCCAGTGATATCCCTCATTTCTGATAATATGATACTGATATTCGCTGCCACCTATGCCTGTCAAATGCACAGGCAGTTTTCTGGCTTCATTGTTATATGGATATAAGTAATCGTTTATCTTCATTAGCTCACCCCTTGCTTATCAGTATAATTGCATAAAGGCAGATTGTCAATACTTTTGTGTTTTTAATTCAGCCTAAAAGCATAAAATCAATGATACAGACAAATTTTGATCTTAAAATTCAGTAAAATTAACATTGCAGATATTCAAAAATCAAAAGTGTGTTCAATATTTTTTATTGAAAAAATGCTTGCAACGTGTTATCCTAAATGTAGGAGGCGACACCAATGAAAAACAAATTCAACGCACTTATAATTATAGCAGCAGTATTATTGACGGGCTGCACAGGTGGTACTTCTGAAAATACAACTTCAGATGTTTCATCAGATACAACATCCACTTCTGTTATTTCGCAGCAGACGACCATAGCAGATGAAGAAGAGACCGAGGAGGTCATTGATACTATCGAGGAGATAACATATATGGAAAAATACAAGGATATAATGGTAGAATTTCCACCCGAAGGTGCTTTCGACGCACAGGAACAGGTGGAAAGACCTGAGTTTAAGAAGTACACCTACTATTCAAGCACTGCGGAGAGAGAGTCAAGGGTAAATGTGATGCTACCTCCCAATTACTCCGAGGATAAGGAGTATCCTGTTTTGTACATACTTCACGGATACTATGACAACGAGGACTGGATGACAAGAGATGTTGTTGATATGTGTGATATGCTTCAAAACCTGTATGATAACGGCGAGGCTGAAGAGATGATAATAGTATGCCCCTACATTTTTGTAAGCAAGGAGCTTGCATGGTGCACAGGTATGAACCTTACCAATTCTCTCTGTTATGACAATTTTATCAACGACCTTACTACTGACCTTATGCCGTTTATTGAAAGTAATTTTTCAGTTGCAAAGGGCAGGGAAAATACTGCGATAACAGGTTTTTCGATGGGCGGACGAGAGTCGCTCTTCATCGGCTTTCAGCATCCTGAGCTGTTCGGATATATCGGAGCGGTAGCACCTGCACCTGGTCTTATTCCTCTTGAGGGCTCTGCTGACCATCCAGGTCAGATGCAGATGGAGGAGATGAGATTTGAGGAAAACGCTCCGTATCTGCTTCTGATAAGCTGTTCTGACAGCGATGGTGTGGTTGGTACATATCCTAAGTCATACCACAAAATATTGACAAATAACGATACTGAGCATCTCTGGCATGAAATATCCGGCACTGGTCACGATCATACAAGCGTTAAACCGCATCTGTACAATATGTGCCGAATGATATTTAAGGATAGATAATTATTTGGAGGTACGCTATGTCGATTTTACAAAAGGTAATAACACTTATTACGGCATCCGTTTTGATGTTGTCGGGCTGCGGAACGGATGATATCGCAGGCACCGAAGCTGATAACGGAGAGAGCATGAACGAAGTGTTGCAGGGAAGAGTAAAAGTAGATCCGTCAGCGATAACGTACGCAAGCAGCTATAATTTTGACAAGATAGCATACAGCGGTGTTGAAAAGATGGAGTATTGCAGCCTTGTTGAGGCTGAAACTGCTGATATCGTCGCAGGCGTTGATCTGAGAACAGATAAGACAGGCTTCTCAGGCGAGGGATATATTGATATATCCGACAATACAGCGTTCATAATGAGTGTTAACATTCCCGCCAGCCAGTATTATAAAATCACTGTACGTCATTGTGCAGGCAGCCACAAGGAAAATCCTCTGCTGTTCAACGGGCTGAAAGCTATGGACATCATCTCGGAAAACGGCGATTGGGTAGAGTCCACTGTTGACGGAATATTCCTTGAAAAAGGCGAGAATAAGATAACATTAGGACAGGGCTGGAGCTGGTTTTCGCTTGATTCCATCCGCATCGAGAATGGCGAACCTATCAGCGATTCGATATACGATGGCATTGACGATACTCTTTGCAATCCCTATGCTAATCTCAAAACGCAGAATATTTATCAGTATCTCAAGGCTGTCTATGGCAAGAGAACTCTTGCAGGTCAGTGCACCGATTACGGCAATAACACTGAGACCGATGCACTTTATATGGGTATTGGCAAATATCCTGCCGTAAGGACGTTTGATTTCATCTTTGATTCCATGAGCTTCTGTCATGGCTTGCCGCAGGCAAAGGATGTCGATCTTGCCATCCAGTGGAGCAATGACGGCGGTCTTGTGGTGTATGATTGGCATTGGTATGCTCCATATAACGAGTGCTCATTCTATTCAAAGGATACCTCCTTCACCCTTGCAAATGCGGTGACTGATGTGGACGTTGCGCATCTCAGCCTTGATGAGCTGCAAAAGCTGTATGACGAGGGTAAGATAAGCATAGAGGCTTTGAAGTTGATCGAGGATATCGACAATATCTCCGCATTGATGCAGCGAATGGAGGATGCAGGCGTTACCGTAATGTGGCGACCTCTGCATGAGGCAAGCGGTGGCTGGTTCTGGTGGGGATCATCGGGTGCAGATGCATACAAGTGGCTCTGGAAGCTGCTGTATCACCGCATGACCGATTATCACGAGCTTGACAATCTGATATGGGTATGGAACGCCCAGTCTGCTGATTGGTATCCTGGAGATGAATATTGCGACATATCTGCAACTGACATTTATAATTCGACTTACGATTATGGCACAAGCCCCCATCTCCTTGCTGAAATGACAACATGGTCTGACAGCGGCAAGCTTGTCACCATGAGCGAGTGCGCAACTATGCCCGATCCCGACCTTATTGTCAGAGATAATGCCTATTGGCTGTGGTTTGCAGTATGGAACTGGGATTTCATAGTTGTAAACGGCACCACCGAGCTTTCAGATGCTTACACATCGTTTGATATGATGAAAAAGGTATATAACAGCGAAGTTATCATCACGAGAGATGAGCTCCCCGATTTTGCGTCATGATCCGCCGAACCCATTTCGGCACTGTAAAATAGACAGGCGGAAGGATATTCTCCTGCCGCTATGCCGTATCTGTATTTATATGTATTATCACTTGCAATTTGGATTTAGATGTGGTACAATATCAACAGAAAAATTATTATAGGAGAGCCAAATGAAAGATATAGTAATACGATCACTGACCACTGCGTTTGCAGCTGCGCTGTGTGTTTGCGCATTTACAGCCTGCTCAGCAGAGGATGCAGTTGATGAAGCTGTACCGCCTGCAACCAGCAATACCACCACATCGGCTGAGCCTGTTGTTGACAGCATTGCAGAGGTTGTAACTACCGCAGCAACAGAGAGCACAGTACTTGATACACAACCCGTTTCTGAAAGCAACCCCATCCCCGAGTCTACACCTTCTACAGAAGATACCAAGCCTTCAACCCAGACACCTGCGGAGGACACACCCACAAAGCCTGCAGCAGGGGATATCAAGAACCCTGACGGCACATACACGCAGGACTTTAGCAGTGGCAAGTACACTATACCTGAATGTGTAGAAGGTACTATTCAGCAGGAATGGTTCGAGGTAACTGACCGCAAATCCAACCCATCTAAGATACCTTATTCCGAGATAACTGTAGAAAACGCTGTCGAAGCTTTCCCATATACAGGTTGGATCGGTAAGTCACAGGTTACTCTTGACAATGGTGCTGTTGTTGAAACTGGTCCTGACATGAGTCCCGGATACATCGAGGTATTTCCTACCGATGACATTGAAACAATTGAATGGAAGATCAGAGCTAACACTGTAGGGACAGCCGACACTCAGTTTAATTATAATCTCGAAGATATGAATGGTGAAGCTGTGTTTGAACGTCCTCATCACTTCTTTGCATCAGAAGCTGATTACAAAGAATTTTTAGCAGAGTGGAAGCGTCAGTGTGACGACTACGACCGCCGCTCCGAACAAGGCCGTGATGATAACATTGATATCCTTGGCGATCTAACCGAAGAAGATAATGAAGATTTAAATGATCTGCTAGATAGTATTTTAGGTAATAGCTAAAATCTAACTTAGCGCTAGAGGGTGCCAACACCAGGCACCCTCATTTTAACATCTAACAGCCTCTTGACAAAAGAGGCTGTTTCCTTTATACTAAAGGAGCTGATATATTTGTCTGACTACACAAATGTATTTGGTACATCCCAAATCAGTTCTGAGACAGAAGAGCAACGTAATGGTAGAAATAAGTTGACAGCGGTTAACCATGCTTACATAAATAGTGGTTATATGTCATCTGACATTGGTAAAGGAGGGTGTATATTGAAGATGATTAAATGGATATTGATAGGTGCGGCAGTTTTAGCGGTGATAATAGTTGCTGTAGTGCTGTATCCTGTCGTGTCTGCAATACTCAGACCTGAAGATAATATCCTTGACGGAGGTGATATGGAAAACAAGTCATATCTTAAAAGTGTCACATATACTGAGTATGGTGATATGTCGGGCGGCAGTGTATATATAAAGATGTATATCGATGATGTAGGCGATGTATGGCTTGATGTGTCAGAATGTGCCTCTGCAGGTGCTGATGAGGTCACCAATACATATCAGCTTGACCGCAATGCTGTCTATGCGTTTAACACCTTGTATGATGAAAAGTGCATGAGCCGATGTGCAGACCTCCCCGACAGCGATTTGATAATACTGGATGCTGCAGTATCAGCTGTAAATATCGAGTTATCCGATCGTACGATAAGCTTCAACAGCAATAACGAATTTCCGGAGGAGTGCATCGGGGCGATAGGCGCAACACATTCGCTGCTTGCAAGCTTTATACCCGCAAAAGAGTAGTTGTTTTTTCGTTCCGCTTATTTAAATATAATAAACTACGGGAGCAGTTTTATCTGCTCCCGTTTTCGTATACGGCTCATTTTTGACCAAGCTTAGGTGCATGACCGAAATGCTTTGTATAAGCTCTGTAAAATACTGAATAATCCTTAAATCCACAGCTTTCCGCTGCGCTTTGCGCCGAACGGCAGCGTAAACAGTTTTTTTAAGCAAACCTTTTGCTGCTGAAAGACTTGATGTTTTACGTCAGACTGTTTCAAAATGGGAGAATGACGGATACCATACTTAAGGAACTCAAAGTAACCACGCATTATAATAGCATTGTTAAAATAGTGTGGGAATATGTGAAATAGTATTATATCCTAATACTCGTCTAAATATCGATACCGTGATTGATGTAATGCAGTCACGGCGGTGTTCGGTAAAGTGTGAGATTATTTATATTCGCATAGTATAGTGCATATTTTGAATAAATGGTGGATTATCAGAATGTTGAATATTGACTTTGCATCTCAAAACAGATATAATGAATTTAGATAGCTAAGGTAAATTTTATGAGAATTTAAAAACCTCAGTATCTGACGTAGAAAAAAATACCTTTACAGAATGGAGTATGGTGATTATGGCTAATCCTTTTTTGCCGCTATGGGAATATATTCCCGACGGAGAGCCGAGAGTTTTCGGTGATAGAGTTTACATTTATGGTTCGCATGACAGGGCAGGCTCTGACAGCTTCTGTGATCACAAATTGAAGGTTTGGTCTGCACCGCTGAATGACCTGAGCAACTGGAGCTGTCACGGTGATATTTTTCACACTCGACCCGACAGAGATCATCAATCCGATACAGATTGGACAGACAACTATCTCTATGCTCCTGATGTAGTGGAGAAAGACGGAAAATATTATCTTTATGCATATATTCTATTTAATAAAGGTTGTGTTGCTGTAAGCGACAGACCTGAAGGGCCTTTCAGATTGTTGTCGCAGTACAAGTATGATCTTCCCGACGATCAGGTAGAGGGCGGGGCATTTGTTGATCCGGGTGTCCTTGTAGACGATGATGGACGTGTGTATATCTACTGCGGATTTGAGCGTTCATATATGGCTGAGCTTAAAAGCAATATGTATGAGGTGATCTCTGATAGCTATATAAGTGATATCATACCTGCTGATAAAGAAGATGAAAAAGGCTTTTTTGAGGCATGTTCTATGCGCAAGGTCGGTGACACCTATTACTTGATCTATTCTCCTAATCGTGGATGCAGACTGGATTATATGACCTCAAAGTCACCTACAGGACCATTCACTTACAGAGGTACGATAATAGATAACGGAATAGATTATCCTGGTGGAAATGATCACGGTTCGATATGCTGTATCAATGGACAGTGGTATATTTTTTACCATAGAATGACAAATGCCACCATAACCTCAAGGCGTGCCTGCGTAGAACGCATCGAGATATTGTCTGATGGTACGATACCACAGGTAGAAATGACTTCACTGGGCTTTGAAAGTGCACTTGATCCGTACAAGATAACAGCCGCAGATATCGCATGTGTGCTTAAGGGCGACTGCTTCATAACAGAGCTTGATCACTTTACAAGGATAATCACAAATATCAAGCCTGGTGCGGTCATCGGTTATAAGTACTATGATTTTGGTGAGGATTTCAGTTCAAAAACGATGGAGTTCTCAGCTAAAGTGCGAGGAACAGGCTGCAGTGCGACTATCAGGATACTTGTTGATGGTGAAAAGGGCACAGAAATCGGCAAGTGTGTTATAGGGGCTTCCGGCGGTGAATACTCTGCGGTAGTGCAGAACGTTACAGGAAGACATTCGGTATATTTTATAGTAGAGCACAATTATGAGGGGTGGTTTGTTGACTGGTATAAGGATAGATGCCTTTTTGAGCTTGAAAGCTTTGTTTTTATGAAATAGCATGACCGTATACAACAGTATAAAGTAAAAATAGTGTCCGTTGTGTTGAACGGACACTTTTTTGTTTTTGATTGAATTTATTCTTTGATGAATTTCTTGTCATTTTCGGGTATTCCTGAATCATCAGAAATATATCGTTCTACCTTCATGTGCAAGTCATATTTTTCTCTCAGTTGAATGATCTTCTGCATCATAGGTGTAGCATGGTGTTCATCAAGTGCTTTTTGATCTACCCAACTATCGATAAGAAGTACTGTTTCAGCATCATCTAATGGAAAATAATACTCGTATTTCAGATTGCCTTTTTCAGCCCGTATTTCATCAACGATACCGTATGAGAGCATCGCATCTGCGAATTTTCTTGCGTTTCCGTTTTTGCCATGATAATAAATATTTATTGAAATTGCCATTTTATCACTCCTGCTGAATTGATCATGTTATCATTTCTATAGTTCTTTAAATAATATTAACTCATTCAGTCGGTTTTGTCAATATGTGTTGTGGTGCCTTAAGATGTTCTACTGGATAAGTAATGGCATAGATATTTGCAATCTAAAGATAAATGAAAGTTGGAGTATGGCATTCGCTGTTCCCTATTGCGAAAACATATAATATATGATATACTGTATTTATGATTATATGGAGGTGTACAGTATGCTTTTTTCCGTAGTGATACCTGCGCATAATGAGGAAAAGTACATAGGAAGATGTCTGAAGTCAATAAGACTTGCGGCTGAAGAGATAACAGATATGGTAGAGATTATCGTTGTTGCAAACAGATGTACTGACAGGACAGCGGCAATTGCAAAGCGCTATGGCGCAAGGGTAATAGAGAATAATGATAAGTGTATTAGCAGCATCAGAAATGAAGGCATACGTTCATCAAGCGGCAAGATAGTCGTCACGATTGATGCTGACAGCGTGATGCACAAGACCTCTCTTGCTGAAATAAAGGCTCTTTTACGTTCTGGAGATTACATCGGCGGAGGCGCAATGCCTATGTTTGACCGTATGTCGATCGGTATTTTGGCTTCTGGTGCTTATGTGGCGATCAATCTTCTGCCTGTCATGATAAATAACGGCGGTTTTTTATCGGCAACAATGTTTTGGTTTAGAAGAAAGGATTTTGATAGGCTGGGCGGGTTTGATGAAAGTCTTGTTAGCCTTGAGGATATGGATTTTGCAAAGCGACTTAAAGCCCTCGGCAAACGCTATGGCAAGAAATACGGAACATTGAAGAGAGGTGTTGTACTGACCTCTAGCCGAAAATTCGACGAGTTCGGAGATTGGTATCTGATCAAAAATCATAAGCTTACAAAGAGGATATTTACAGGCAAGGACAGACAAGCGGCGGATGGATTTTATTATGATGTGCGATAAGTTTATAATTGCCTGTTCTGATAATTGGAGAGAATAAGTATGAAAACTGCTCTTATTGTCATAGATATGCAAAATGACTACTTGTATGAGAAAAGAAAGGCAAAATTTGCTTACAATACATCTGAATTGACCTCTTCAGTCAATGAGATCATACATCGATATGATGAAAATGGTTGTGATGTTATATACATTCGTCACATAATTCAGGATCTTCCCACAAATCGCATGCTTTTCGGATTCTCCATAGCAGGAACAGAAGGAGCTGAGCTTTTTAAAGATTTGGATATAGTATCACAGTACTGTTTTGACAAGCTTTTTGGAGATGCACTTTCCAACAAAAAGCTGCGTGAGCTTATACAGCAAAACGAATACGACGCACTTCATATCTGCGGACTGGATGAGTGCGGATGTGTGGCAGCTACGGCACTTGGTGCAGTAAAAAGAGGCATAAAAGCTGCAATCATCCGTAAAGGAATCGCAACAGTATACCCCAAAAAACTTGCTAAAGTCAAAAAAAAGCTTGATAAAGCAGGAGTAAAGTACATATAAGAGCTCTACAGAGCCGAGGTAAAAATGACACATATACAAAAGGCTGAACAGTATTTCGGCGACAAATTTCACTGCTCGCAGGCGGTGCTTGCGGCTTTTGCTGATGAATTAGGCATAACGGAGGAGCAGGCTCTGAAGCTTGGTGCTTGTTTTGGCAGCGGCATGAGGAAAGGTGAGGTCTGTGGTGCGTGTACTGGTGCACTTATGGTTCTTGGACTGAAATACGGCCACTGCGTAAAGGGCGATACAGTGAGCAAGCAGCGTTCTGATCATGTTAACGACCGCTTTCTTGAGGAGTTTGCAAGGCGTAACGGCTCGTACATTTGTAACGACCTGCTTGGTTGCGATGTGCGGACGCAGGAAGGGGTGAATTATGCTTTTGAAAATAGCTTGTTCACCGATTTTTGTCCAAAGATGGTGTGGTCAGCGGTAGAGGTCGTTGAGGATATCATAAAGGAGATGGAAAAATGAGTCTTATCAAAGGCTTGCACCATATTTCAATGAAGACCTGCAAAGAAGACGAATACCGCTGCGCAAGAACCTTTTATGTCGATTTGCTAGGGCTTAGCATTGTCAAGGAGAGTGATGTTTGTTTGCTGCTTGATACAGGTAGCGGGATAGTTGAGATATTTCGCAATGGCGATCAGCCGCTGCCTCAGGGAAACCTGCGACACTTTGCCTTTGCAGTTGATGATGTTGTGGCTTGTGCTAAGTTAGTTGAGCAGGCAGGATATGAGGTTTTTGTTCAGCCGAAGGCAGTTAATATAGGCGGAGATGAGAGTTTTCCTGCAGAGGTAGCATTTTGCAGAGGTCCGCTTGGTGAGCAGATAGAGTTTTTCTGTCAGCATTGGAAGTGTGAATAAAGTATAACGGCGGAGTGTAATGCTCCGCCGATTTTTTGTGTTATAGTGATCAAAAGCCTATTCCATAGCTTCCTGAAATTGGATCCTTGAATAGCGGTAGCTGTGGTGTCAAAAATGTGAATACTGAAAATAATACTCCTATTACAACTATTACCACAAAGGCAAGAATAGGAACTTGGCATGGTAAGCAATCACATTTTAACAACTTAGCTTCCACAAGGAATGCGACTGCTGCCGAGATAAAGAATATTGCGATATTCACCCAACTGGGAGTAGTTCCGAAAATGCCGCCCAGCGTGTAGAATAGCACTGGAATAAGTATGATCCCTGTTAAGATTCCGATTAATTTTACAAACCAGAAGTCCTTTCGTTCTTTGAAAAAATAGCACTGTATAAACGAGAAAACGAGCATCGGAAAATAGATCAGCTTCATGTGTTCCCATGTTGATTCGTTTACTGCCGAGAATGGAGCGACTATCAAACAGCCGCTCGTCCAGTCGTACAGAAAATGCAGCAGTGTCCCGAACAACGTTGTAAAGACGAAGCCTGCATATTGCCAGAGGGATATATCTTTCTTCATATTTGCACCGCCTAATTTTTTGTACATCCTATGCGTAAAAAAAGCAAAATATGCGTCCTGTTCCTCTTGTCACAAGTTGATGAATTTGAACTCTCTGCTCAGTATATTGACAGATTTGTTATTTTGCATTATAATATTATTATGAATTGATATATGAAAGGATCATGTGCATGATAAAGATTTATTTCGATATGGATGGCGTATTAGCTGATTTTGAGGGCTATTATCATGATAATGGTATTCCTTTTGATTTTGATGATCATGAGGAAGAATCCTGGGATGTAGTGCGCAATACACCTAATTTTTACTATGTGCTGAAACCGATAAAAGGAGCGCTGGAGCTTTTCAAGAAGTTCAGTGAAAGCTATGACTGTATAATTTTATCAGCAAAGCCTAAGCCATTTAGAGGAGTACCAACTGCAGAAGAGGATAAAATAAACTGGTTGATCAAATATCTGGGGCAGGAAGTCGCAGACAAAGCCAATATTTGTTATCGTGAAGACAAAGAAAAGTTTTGTACAGGTTCTCAGGATATTTTAGTTGATGACTATGAGATTAATATTGAGGAATGGACGAAAAAAGGCGGTACGGGTGTTTTGTTCAAGGATGCTGAAAGTGCTGAAAAGCAATTGAATGATATCTTGAGTAAAATGATAGTATCATGATTGGGTTGTTTTAACTCATATATTTGTATTAAAAGCTTACATAAAAACGCTTCGCTTGTGATTCAAAACGCAGGCGAAGTTTTGTTTACTCTGAAATTTGGTTCATATTTTGAATAATAAGTGGACTATCAGAATGTCAAAGGTTGACTTTATAACAAATAATCAATATAATAAACATAAGATAAATGAAGGGAGCATTTTTATGAAAATATATCGTATCATTGCATCAGTGGTTCTTGCGGCATCAATGATCATATCAGCTGGTTGTTCAGCGGCTAAGCCCGCAGCAGAAGGTTCTGTCACTGCAACACAGATGGCGCAGGAGATGGGAATAGGCCTCAATCTCGGCAATACTATGGATGCCTATAATTCAGGCGGCTGTGAAACAGTAGAATACACATGGATCCCTGTATGTGGCACAAATACTCCCAATGATTACGAAAGGCAGTGGGGAGCGCCTGTTACAACGCAGGAGTGCATCGATGGAATCAAGGCTGCAGGATTTGATACTATCCGTATTCCTGTTTTCTGGGGTAACATGATGGTAAATGATAGCACATATACAATTCATCCCGATTATATGGCAAGAGTACGTGAGTTAGTAGATTACGCACAGAACGCAGGTCTTTACACTGTAATAAACATTCACCATTTTGATGAGTTTATCATCAGACGCAATTCGCTTGAAGAGTGTGAGGAGATATTCACAACTTTGTGGACACAGATAGCAGAGGAGTTCATAGATTATCCATACACACTTGTATTTGAGGGTTATAATGAGTATCTTGGAGGAAGCCAGTTTAACGAGAGCGGAGTGCTTATAGACCCAGAAAAAACAGAAGCATACGATATCGTTAATACTCTTAATCAGACTTTTGTGGATGCTGTACGTGCAACAGGCGGAAACAATTCGCAGCGTGTTCTCATCGTTTCCGGATACTGGACTAACATCGACCTTACCACTGCCCCCGATTTTATCGTACCTGAGGACAAGGCAGAGGACAGACTCATGGTATCGGTGCATTATGTGGATAATGCTGTATATTGGAGCAACAAGGTCGGTGGACAGGAGTGGCTTGATTATATCGACAGTCAGTGTGCACTATTGAAAAATGCGTTCACTGACAAGGGAATACCAGTATTCGTTGGTGAAACAACAGGAATATATCCTAGAAGCAATTTTGCTGAGGATGCGATCCATACTGATAGCACTGAGTGTCTTGAGATCGTGCTTAGCAAGCTGAACGAACACGGCTTTGTTCCTGTTCTGTGGGATACCAGCAACAATTTCTATAGCCGCACCTCATGCGTGATTAAGAACGAAGCAGACAGGGAGCTTATCAGTCGTCTTTCTAAATGATCAATTAGAGCTATCGAATTCGGTAGCTCTTTTTCGTAAGTTACGATCTTCGTTCATTTGACCAGAAAACAAAGAACGGCGGAGTTAATTGCTCCGCTGTTCTTGGTGTTGTTATATATTTTTGAAACTATAT
>JAZPZN010000070.1:0-22770 GCA_045544715.1 Oscillospiraceae bacterium
AGATTTCTTGTCTTCCTAAGACCGCTTGGCCTCCGACTTGTATCGGAAGAAAAGTGAAATTCTCCGTGGTCGGTATTTATTTCGGTTGTCATTTGTATATTTACACTGCAGTTATACGATGAGTAATAATCTTCAAGTTCCTCAAGAGGGAGTTTGCTGCTTATCAACATAGCACTATAATATTGCATTCCGTTACCGTTGCCCCAAAGCTTTCCAGCTTGTGCCAGAGATTCTACAACATAGGTATTCTCGGGAAGTGGGATATTTAATAGTTCTTTTTCAAGCTGCGATGCGGTGTTGTCATTTACCGCAGTGATCGTTATCGCTAATATTAAAGTAGAGAAAAATGGCAATACAAATAGTATAATAAGTGTATTTTTTAACATTTTCATGATACTTAGCTCTCTAAAAGCACCACTGCGTGAGTACCGATACCTTCGCCTGCAAGTCCCAAGCCCTCTTCAGTGGTAGCCTTAACGCTTATCTGCGATATGTCGCTGCAAAATGCGGCAGCAAGGCTCTCTCTCATCTGAGGGATGTATTTTGCGAGCTTCGGACGCTCAGCGATGATCGTAATATCACAATTTGAAAGAGAGAAACCCTCGTTTCTCATGCGTCGGATCACTTCATTCAAAAGCTTCATGCTGTCTGCACCTTTGTATGTGGGGTCGTTGTCAGGAAAAAGCTTTCCGATATCACCTAGGGCAAGCGCACCAAGAATGGCATCCATTAGCGCATGTACCGCAACATCAGCGTCAGAATGTCCCAGCAGTCCAAGCTCAGATGGTATCTCAACTCCGCACAGCACCAGACGGCGGTCAGCGACAAGACGGTGTACATCATATCCGTGTCCTATTCTTAGCATGTCATTCTCCTTTGTAGATCGCCCTGGCTGCATCAAGGTCGGCAGGGCGGGTTATTTTCATATTGCAGGCAGTTACCTCGGTGATGTGCACTTTTTTGCCGCACTGCTCCAAAATACAGCTGTCGTCAGTGGCGCTTTCAGCATTGCTGCCCAGTTTGTTGCAGCAGCAAATGTAGAGCTCCTTATCAAAAGCTTGTGGGGTTTGCGCATAGTACACTGAAGAACGAGGTGGTGTATTACAAATAGTATTATTGTCTGCAATTTTTACAGTATCAGTGGCAGGTGCTGCGGCAATTGAAGCACCGAATTCAACAGCATCTGCAAGCACCCTGTCGATATCTTTGGTTGATATCAGCGGCCTTGCGCCGTCATGAATGGCGATGTGGGAGCAGTCACTGCTAACCTGCGACAGTGCTTCTTTAACTGAGAGAAATCTTGTAGCACCGCCGTGAACCACCACTTTAAGCTTAGTGATACCGTGTTTTACAGCGAGTAGTGAATACTCGTTTTCACATCCTGTAGGTGTCACGATGATGATCTCTTTTACTTGCTCTGAACGTTGGAATTTTAGTGCGCTCAGTACAAAGACAGGTATTTCGTCTATTTCGGCAAGCTGCTTGTTTATGCCCTCCATACGGGAGGCTGAGCCAGCTGCAAGAACTATTACAGAAAACATATTAGATCCTCTTATCAATTATAGGCGGCAAGATGCCGCCTATTAATGTCAGAAATTTCCGTGGAACTTGTAATAATTAAGCTCGTCTTCAAAATTTGTAAGCTGCTTTCTTACCATGGGGTCGTCGATGCTACCTTTGAATTCGACATAAAACAGATGGTCATTAGGATACTGCATCTTGACATGAACGGGCAATGGCTTACTCTGTATTTTAGAGAGGTCAAGCCCATTTACAGCAAACTTTGTGAGCAGCCTGTAAAGCGAACCAGAGATGTTAGGAATAGACAGTGATACGGAAACCGTATCAGCACCCTCATACACCTCGACATCCTTTGAGATGCAGATGAAGCGTGTAGCATTGTTGGGGTCGGTGGCGATCTGCTTACAGAGTATTTCCAGTCCGTGCATCTCGGCACACTCAGCGGAGCAGATGCAGCCAAGTTCGCTGCTGGGGTTCTCTGCTACCATAAGTGCGGCGCTTGCATTGTTGTGGTAGGGGATGACAGTAAGGTCGTTGCGGTTTTCTATATAGGCAGTGCACTGGCGGATAGCCTGCTCGTGTCCGAACAATATCTTTACATCCTCTTCCTTAACACCTTTTTTGGCTGCAAGTACATGGGCACATTCAACGGTAGTTGTGCGGTTGATATATACGTTGTGCTTTTCCAGCAGCTCCATGTTGATGGTTACTTCTCCTGCGGTACTGTTTTCAATAGGCAGCACGCCATAATCGACATCACCGTTTTCTACTGCCTCGAACACCTCAGCAAAGCTTGCATAAAAGCTTATATTTCCGCCCTTGAACAGCTGCAGCGCAGCGGTATGACCGTATGCACCTGTTGTTCCTTGTACGGCCACGGAGGGTTTTTTCTTGATCTCGGTGGCATGGGGAATTGGTGTATCGGGGGTTATTGCCTTTATCTGACCGCATTTGGATATATCCATGATGTTCCAGAAAAGGAAGGATGCCCCCTGCTCGATCTCGGCAGGCGAGTTTGCTTTTACTCTCTCAATGATAGCCCTTTCCCTGTCACCCTGAAACACCACCATATTGTGTGCTGCTTTATAACGTGCTACCTCGGTGGTGAGCTGCATACGCTGCTTGAAAAGCTCAAGCAGCTGAGCGTCTATCTTGTCTATATCCTGTCTTATTTCGCTAAGATCCATGCTATCCTCCGTTTATTCTACAGGTATCTCGCCTGCAGAGGGCGATTCGGGTTCGGAAGTGTCTGCAGGTGTTTCGGGAGCTTCCTGTGAGCCGCTTTCTGCTGATTCAGGCTCGCTCTCGTTAGATTCCTCCTCGGGGAGAGGCTGGGCTATGTATACGGTGATGGTTTCACCGTTTTCCACATTAACAAGGTCGCCTACAGCCTTACTGCATCGTGCTACCAATCCTTCTGCCACATCGTTGGTGCGCTCGGGACGGACCTCGTATTTGATATTAAGGCTGTTGAGCTCCTTGATATATGCGTCAAGCTTCATATTTTCATATTCGGGGAGGGGTACAAGGCTCCTGCCCTTGCTTACTTTGACCTCGATCTGGGTGCCTTCAGCAACGAATGTGCCCGCATCTATGCTTTGGTCGTACATCATGCCGGTGTTGTATTCGTCAGTATACTCGTAGGTTGGTACAAATGTGAATATTCCCTCATATCTTGATACGGTTGTGTCATAACGCCAGTTTGTAAAATCGGGAAGGCTGATGTTGGCATCATCGATGATAGGGGCATCTACAGTTTCCTCGATAACAGGCTCGGTAGTTGTAGCTGGTGTTGTGGTCGTTGTGACGGATGAGGTTGTAGTTTGCTCTGGCTGTGAAGTTGTGGGATCATTGCCGAATGCACCGCTCAGCGTCATAGCAAATACTACAGCAAATGCGATTATTACAAGACCTGCAACTATCAGAACTGCTATAGTCTTGGCACGTTCCTTTTTCTGCTTTTTCAGCTTTTTCTGTTGCTGCTTTGAAACGGCGATAGCTTCTGCACGCTTAGGCTGCTCGAAAAGCTTGTCAACAAAGGCAGTGACGCTACGTATCCTGCTGTCAGTAGGAAGGCGCAGACCGGCCATGATGACTTTCGATACTTGCTGAGGAATATTGCGGTTTATCATCATCGGCTCAAGCATGGATGTGCCTGTTCTGCCGATAGCTTCGGTCGGGGCGCAACCTGTCAGACAACGGTACATAACAGCAGCGATGCCGTAAACATCTGTCCATGTTCCGTTTACATCATTTTGAGTATATTGCTCTGGGGCAGCATAGCCTGTAAATATCTCGCATGCGATCTCAGTGTTAGTTGTGCGGGCAGCGGAGATGCTGAATCCCGTCAGCTTGAGCTCCATCCTGTCAGTAACGAATATGGTATCAAGGCTTATTCCTCTATGGATTATTCCTGCACCGTGTACAAGACTTAGTGTAGTAAGGATAGGAGGGAACAATTCTTTCACTTGTTCCCATGACATCTCGCCCGAGGAGTTTGCAAGATAAGATTTAAGTGAGATGCCGTTGATGAACTCCAGCACTGCATAAGCAGTGTTGTTTTCAGAGAACACATCCAACACAGTCTGAAGGTGGGACATTCCTCTGCTTTTCATGAGAGTGCGGTTGAGATCTTCAAACTCTGAGAGATAGGTCTTATACAGCGGCATCATACCTGCAGAAACAGTGATGGCTGTTTCACCCTTTTTACGTGTGCACAGGGTGTCAGGCATAAACTCTCGCAGAGTTATCCTTGTGCAGGTCGCAGTGTCATATCCGATGTAGGTAGCACCCTCGCCATTATAGCTGATAACCTTGCCGACGATATAACGCTCGTTTAACAGCGTTTTCGGCTGGAGATAGGTGGGTATGCAGGGTGTGTCGTCGCTGTAGCCGCACAGACGGCACGGGCCGTCATAGGTCTTATCGTTCATACATCCCATGCAAAGAGAGGTTTCATTTATCATTTGATCTTACCTTTCCCGATCTTCATACACTTTTCGTGACAAACTGATCTTGCCTTTATATATTTATACTTTTATAATATACCCCAAACTCCGCCAATTGTCAACCTTTTCGGAGCGATTGAAACCGTTTTGTAACCATTGTCTGTGTTTTGCCTAAAAGCCTTTGCCAATGCCAATTTGATTTGGTAATAATGCCATGCGGTATTGCTTGCGTGATGCGACGCAATATATGGAAAACTTTTATTTTGCACTGATTGCATTTTGCAATCAGATATGGTATACTAATAGCGATACCAACAATGACTATCCTACCGAAAGGAAATTTATATGTTCATCAGCAACAGAAAAAAAGAAATATTAGAGTCTACCGAGTCTAAGCTTACACGTCTTTTTGAGGAGATGAATGCTGAGGCAAAGCCTAACGAGCCAAACAAGCTTGTATGTGAAACCGAGTGCACCATGGCACGCATCAGAAGCTATTCTGACTTTTTGTACCTCATGAAAGTAAAGCCTTTGCAGACAGCCTGCTACTATGCGGCGGTGGTTGCGTTATTGCTGGCTATTGCGGCATTTTTCTGTAGTGAATGGCTGCTGGGAGTTGTGTTTTTAGTGCTGCTGTTTATTTTCGCTACTCTGCCCCGCAATATGCGCATCTCTTACTTCAATAAACAGGCCGATATGCTGGAGCAGAGCTATCACAAGATGGTCAATGCGGATTTTGGCGAGGAGGCTATAACGCTTACTATTAGCACCGCCATCCATAACAAGCAGGAGCTTGATGAAAACGGCGATGCCACCGCAAGAAAGACGGCTATTGTCAAAGATGATGACGCAGTTGAGCTGGTGGTTCCTTACAAAAACATCTCAATAGCCTATGAGTGCAGCCACAGTTTTTATATCCTGCCCTTTAATGAAGAACACAAGCGCATGGATACCATTATTTGCGACAAGACTCAATTTTTATGCGGTACACCTATGGAGCTGCGTGACTTGCTTGCAAGAAAATGCGGCAGACTTTTTAAGATGAAGATGAAGAAGATGTAAACAACGCATCAGCAAACAGAGATAAAAATTTTGTTACACCGCAGCGGCAAGCGGCGGTATTGAGAGGTCAATATGTCAACAATGATTATGTCGATGAACAATGAGTGGAGCTTTCATCTTGGCGATGTAAAGATACCAAAGGCAAAGTCCCACTCGGATATTTACAACAGCTGCAAGGCGGGTTCTTGCAGAGGTGTTCCGCAGAGTGATTTTGATGTGCAGGATTGGGAGATAGTAAATCTCCCCCATGATTACTCTGTAAAGCAGCCCTTTGATCCAGATGGAAATCCCGATTGGGGCTGCAAACCGAGGGATAATGCATGGTATCGCAAGCTGTTCATGCTGCCTGCTGAAATGGAGGGCAAGCGTATATCGCTGGAGTTTGATGGAGTTGCTACACATTGCACTGTATATTTCAATGGCTCGGTGTTGGGACGCAGCTATGGCGGATATACTCCGTTCAGTGTGGATATTACTGACAGGGCGGTGTTCGGTGCTCCAAATGTGTTGGCGGTGTATGTCGATGCAGAGCAGTACGAGGGCTGGTGGTACGAGGGCGCAGGTATCTACAGGAATGTCCGCCTTGTTGCGAAGGAGCTTGTGAGCATTCCGCAGTATGGCGTATATATTAACCCTGTACCCGCTGAGGATGATGAGGATAGCTGGTGTACCGTTGTGGAAACAAAGGTGCAGAACTCATCCTATGACAGGGCTAAGGTGCAGGTGGTAACTGAGATCACCGATGCAAATGGCGAAGTTGCTGCATTTTCGGTAGCGAAGCCTGCAGATGTCCCAGATGGCAGGACAGTTACTATAACCCAGAGGATAACAATTGAAGAGCCCCGTCTTTGGGATATCGATGACCCGATACTGTATACCGCAGTATCAAGAGTGTTTGATGCTGATAGCAATACGCTGCTTGACGAGATGCGGTCGAATTTTGGCTTCCGTACGATAGCGATAGACAAAAACAAGGGATTTATACTTAACGGCAGACCTATAAAGCTTTTCGGTACATGCAATCATCAGGATCATGGGGGCATAGGCGTAGCTATACCCGATCGTGTTTGGGAATATAGAGTAAAGCGTTTGAAGGAAATGGGCAGCAATGCTTACCGCTGCTCTCACGGTATGGCAGCACCTGCGCTCATCGAAGCCTGCGACAGGCTCGGTATGCTGGTGATGGATGAAAATCGCCGCTATGAAACCAGCGAAGAGGTTCTTGCCCAGCTGCGCACGATGGTGATGCGTGACCGCAATCATCCAAGTGTTGTGATGTATTCAATATTTAATGAAGAGCCACTGCAGAGTACTCCGCAGGGATATCGCATGGCTCAGCATATGATAGCTGAGATAAAGCGTCTTGATGATACACGTCCCGTTACAGGTGCTATGAACGGTGGTGTGCTCAATGCTGACGGTGCTGCAATGGCAATGGATATCTGCGGTATAAACTATCAGCTGGACAGCTTTGAAGCGTTCCACGAGAAATACCCCGATATGCCTGTCATTGGCAGTGAGAGCACAAGCAGCTTCTCCGTCAGGGGATGCTACAAGACAGAGCCTGAGAAGAACCTCATAGCAAGCTATGATGAGGAGTGTGCCGACTGGGGCAGCACTCTCAGTGCAACGTGGACTAAAACTTTAGCAAATGATTACATCGCAGGTGGATTTATTTGGACAGGATTTGACTATCTCGGTGAGCCTACGCCCCACGTGTGGCCTTCTGTTAGCAGCTTCTTCGGAATGATGGATGTTTGCGGTTTTGAAAAGTATGGATATCTCATGTGCCAGTCGATATTCAAGAAAGAGCCTGTATGCCGTATGCTCCCTCACTGGAATTTTGAAAATGGTGAGAGCGTGCGTGTTATCGGCTTTACTAACTGCGAGGAGACTGAGCTGTTCATAAACGGCAGAAGTCAGGGCAGAAAGCCTGCAACAATAGCTGTTCCTGTATTTTGGGAGGTTATGTTTGAAGCGGGTGAGGCGGAGATACGTGGCTATAACAAGGGTCAAGTATGTGCAAGCGAGGTCGTACGCACTGCAGGAAAGGCTGCAAGGATACAGCTCAAGCCATACAGCGATACTTTGTATAACGATGGCTGTGATGCTATGACGGTCGATATCCTTGTTATCGATGAAAATGGGGTAATCATTCCCGATGCGGCTTACAAGATAAAGCTTACTGCTGTTGGCGGCAGCATCATCGGCACTGCTAACGGAGATCCAAATTGTCATGAAGAGTTTACCTCTCATGAGCGTAGTGTGTTCCACGGTATGGCGCAGTGTGTTGTGGCGATGGATAAGAATCTCAGCGGTGAGATGATACTTCGTGCGGAGTGCGAGGGGCTGGAGTGCTGCGAGATCTCTGTAAAGCCTGAGATGAATTCCCGTGCGCTGCCTGTTGTGGATTCTCTTAAGGAGCAGTTTGTTCAGAACTGGAAGATAACTCATGATATTTTCGATGAAAAGCCTGACCCTACCTCACTTTCTGCTGATTATGATATGAACAGCTGGGAGGGAGTATCTGTAGAGAATGGCTCAGTGCCGAGGTTTGCGGATAGCGTTGGCAAGTATGTCATGTATCGCACTAAGGTGCATCTGCCCGAGGGGGCTAAAACTCCTTCGCTGCATTTCCAACAGCTTTGGGGTGAGTGCGAGGTCTACATCAATGGTGAGCTTGCTGCAAGCATGATGAGCGAGTGGGCAGTGGAGTTCGATGCACCGATAAATACCGCATCTAATGATGTGGATGTGACAGTTGTGTGCCGCAGCACGAACAAGTGCGGCGGAGGTATCACTTCTGTTGTACTGTTGAGAAGATAATATGCTCCGCCTTTGAATGTTTTTCAAAGGCGGATTTGCTGAAAGTCTTTGATTTCGGAGAAAAATATGGAAACGAATGATCTGATATTGAGAGATTGGAAGGAAAGCGATGCCCAGTCGCTTTATGAGCTGCGCCTTGATGCGGATATGATAAAATGTGGAATACATGCTTTCGCTTCTGTCGAAGAATGCCGAGATGCAATTAATTATTGGCAAGCTGATATTGGTTTCAAGGCTATCGTCTGTAAAACAGATGGCTGTCTTGCGGGATTTATCTGTTTGAATGACATGGATCGCTATGATGGATATATGGAGCTGGAATATGGCATAGCCTCTGAGTATCGTGGTAGGGGATATGCAACACAGGCAGTGAAGCGTATGCTTGAATACGGATTTAACGAATTGGATATTTTGGCGATTGCGGCTTGGGTGCGGTCGCATAATGTAAAAAGTGTGCGTGTTTTGGAAAAATGCTCCTTCACATTTGAAGGAAGGTTAAGAAAGCATGCGAGAGATAAGAGTGATACTTTATGTTATTCTATATTAAAAGAAGAATGGGATAAGTTGGCGGAATAAGTTTGTAAGGATAACAACAGCCTGAGAAACTATTGTTTCTCAGGCTGTATTTTTATTTTTCTTTTACCACATATCTCTTGCATAGCAGTGCACCGACGATCAAAAGGACGGGAAAAGCTATCGCTGCCAGCAAACCGATGCCGAGGTCGCCTCCAACAGCGTCGGATACAAAACCTACCAGTGTAGGGCCACCTGAAGCACCCATATCTCCTGCAAGGGCAAACAACCCGAACATAGCAGTACCACCTTTTGGGCAGTGCTTTGCTGCAAGGCTGAAGGTTGCCGGCCATAAGATGCCGACGGAAAAACCGCAAAGCGCACATCCTACAAGTCCCAATGCGGGAAAAGGCGCAACGACTGCGAGAAGATAGCAGCCTATACATAAGACACCGCTGCCGATTATTAAATTAAGAATATCTGTTTTTCCGCTTTTTTTTGCATTTATGACACGGGCTATGCCCATAAGTGCAGCAAAAAGACAGGGGCCTGCCAGATCTCCTATGGCTTTGGGAACTCCCAGACCGCTCTCAGCAAAGGCTGATGACCATTGGCTCATAGCAAGCTCGCTACCGCCTGCTGTTACCATCATCAGTGCAAATATCCAGAAGCTGCCGGTCTTTAGGAGCTGCTTTATCGTCATGCCCTCGCCTTCTTCGGTGAGTGGGCAGATGGGAACAAAACAGAAATACACCGAGTTTGCCAACGGAAACAGTGCCCACAACAATGTCAGCACTTGCCAGCTGTCTTTGCCGAGCGCATATAGAAACAATGTTGACAGTGCCACGACAGCCACAACTCCCCAGCAGTAGAAGGAGTGCAGCAGGCTCATCACGCTCTCCTTGTTGTCAGTGGGGCAAGCTTCTGTTATGGGGCTTATAAGTACCTCGATGATCCCCCCGCCGATGGCATACATGATAACGGATATCATAAGCCCTGCGAAAGGAGAAAAAATGTTAGGTAGGAGTCCCATTCCTGCGAGACCGGCAGCGGCAAACAGATGCGCAGCAATTATCATTGGGCGGTAGCCAATCTTGTCGGCAATATTAGCGGCAACTAGGTCAACGGTCAGCTGCACCACAAAGTTGACTGTCACCAGCAGAGTTATCTGCGCAAGTGGAATGCCGTAGCTTTCATTAAAGATGAGAAACAGCAGCGGCGCAAGATTGTTGACCACCGCTTGTGTTATATAGCCGCCATAACAGGCGAATATAGTGTGTTTGTAGTTGTTTTTTATCGACATTATCAATACCTCGTTTTTGTTACTCAGATAATTATAGTCAACAAAGGTGATATTGTCAACTGGGTATGGCTTATTTTCAGCAAAAAATCGAAATTTTACTTGCATTTTAAGGCGTAATGGTATATAATTATACAGATAATACATATAAATAGGAGGTGTTCGAATGAATGACAGACCAAAGCTTCCACGCTCTGTTGTTATACTGAACATCATAATGATAATCCTCATCCTCGTGATATGCGGATTAGTTTTTAGTCTTGCATACTCTCAGGTACAGCAGGAAACCCAGACAACGACTCCTTATTATGTGGAGGAGGAAACGATAGAAACTGTTGATGCCCAAGCAACGGAAGAGGCTGTAACACAGACGACTACTACCATCAACACCGCACCGTCAAACATGACAAAGCGCCCCCAGAGCTGGGATGAGCCTGAGGATACTACAACAGGTGATGGCCCTGTGCTGGATACGCTGCCATCCGATACCTCTGCTGACCCTGAGACTGTTGAGGTAAGCCAGCCTGAAGAGCCTTCAACGCCCTCTCACAGCATGGCTTATGATAAGAGCTTTTTCAAGGATGACCTGTTCATTGGTGACAGTATAGGTACAGGACTTTATTTATACAACAAGCTTGAGATGGAGAATGTTGCCGCCAGTGTTGGATGTACTCCATACAAGGCGTATAGCGATCCAATTGATCTCAGCGATGGCACATACCGCACTGCACTGGAGTATGCTGAAGATCGCCAGCCTAAGCGCATCTTTATCATGCTTGGCTCAAATGGATTGGTGAGTGCCTCCGCAATGGAGGACAGCTACCGTACTCTTATCGATAAGCTGCAGGATGCTTGCCCTAAGGCAAAGATATACTGTATCTCGGTGACTGCAGTTACCTCTGATAGCTCTGCTGCTGCAAGTAGTGGAATAACAAATGATATGGTCAGAGAGTTTAATACATTCATTAAGGGTGTATGCGATGATTACGGTTTACTGTATCTTGATGTATATACTCTGCTGCTTGACGAAAACGGCTATTTCAGTCACGACTATGCCGAGGCTGACGGTCTGCACTTCAAGGGCGATACCTATAATGTGATGCTCAGCTACATTCAGAGCACGCTTGAGGCGCAGTAATATTTGCTTAACAGCGGATATCCGCAAAAATAAAAATATAAGAAGGGAAAATTTATTATGAAGAAGTTTGCAACTATCATGGCTCTGCTGCTTTCTGCTGCAATGATGACAGGCTGTGCAGGAGGCGATACAAGCTCTGCATCTGACAACAGTGTTTCGGAAGCTGCTGAAAAGAGCATCACCGAAAAAACAGCGGAGCTGCTTTCCGCTATCACTCTTCCTGAGATGAGCGAGGTCACATCCGATAAGCTGCCGATGTATTACAAGATCGCTGAGGAGGATATCACCGAATTCAGTGCTTATGTAGCAGGTGCCGGCGCATATCCCGACGAGTTTGGCATCTTTGTCGCAATTGACGAGGCGAAGGCAGAGGAGATCAAGATAAAGCTTGAAGAGCGCATCGAAAAGCAGATGAATACCTACCGTGACTATAGTCCCGATGAGATGTATAAGTTTGATGATAGTGTAGTTGAGGTTTACGGCAATACGGTTATTTTTGCAGTGACTGATGATAACAGCACAGCAAAGGATATTCTTGGTTGATCGATAGTACAGCTTTATAGAAGGATTGGAGGGAGCATTTTATGGCAATAGAGTGTGGTGTTATCACTGCTATGCTTATCGTTATAATGATAGTGTTTCTGAGGAAAAAGCGCATACCCTGGGCGGTGGCTACTATTCCGCTGATGCTCGTCCCTTTTACAGAGTTTGTTATGGATTTTCTGTTATGGCAGCTTTTCGGGCTGCATGTCAGTGTGTTCATAAGGCTTATTGCATTGCTTATTGCTATGGCGGCAAGCTGTGTATGGGTGGGAATGTCCTCTATGTCCTTCAAGAGTAAAAAGGTGAGGATATCCTATATTGCGGTATGCAATATATTTGATATCATGCTGGGTATTATATTGATACATTATATGCTGGATGAACTGCCTGCACTGGTTTCAATAATTTGATAACAAAAGCTCCGTACTTTTTTGTACGGAGCTAAATTTATGCTGTTATATATCCCTTATCAATCAAAAGCTTCAGCACTGTTGCTTCACGCTCCAACATCATTGAGGGGGCGTTGGGTGCATTTTTGAGATTTGTCTGTATAGCTTCACCAGCGGTGACAAAGCGCAGGGTGAACCCCGCTTTCATTTCGTAATCGTCAAGCTGCTGAGAGGTGATATTGTCCTCGGTGTTACAGAAATAATAAAAATTTTCCTGTTCAAAGATTGTGTTTTCAAAAAAGTCGCTTTTTCTGAGCAATACAGCTTCTCCAAATTCTTTGATAGAAGAGGGAATAACATTCATTCCTACTTCCTCTCTGATTTCTCGGATAAGGGTGGCGTGGTGTTCCTCTCCTTCTTCCATGCCTCCTCCGGGGAATTTGTAGTAATCATCCCTTGTGCTGTACACCATAGCGAGCTTGTTGTTTTTGATGATGATCCCACGTACAGAGGGACGTTTTGAGCGTGGCCAGCTTTCATCAAAGTTGTTTGTGCTTAGTGTGAATAGAATATCCATTTTCGCTCTCCTGTATCAATGTGGCGGCATAGTAAATATGCCGCCGTTTAGTATGATTAAAGCTCGTACTTTCCGTTTGCAAAATCGAAGGTGCGGAAGTAGTCCTCAGGAGTTTCTGCACGGCGGATGAGCTTTACAGAGCCATCCTCTCTCAAAAGCAGCTCAGCACTTCTCAACTTGCCGTTGTAATTGTAGCCCATAGAGAAGCCGTGTGCGCCCGTGTCGTGGATAGCAACGTAGTCGCCTATCTCGATCTCGGGGAGCATTCTGTCGATAGCGAACTTGTCACAGTTCTCGCAGAGACCGCCTGTTACATCGTACTTGTGATCGCACTCTGCATTCTCCTTGCCGAGAACGGTGATGTGGTGGTAGCTTCCGTAGATGGCAGGGCGCATCAGGTTTGCTGCGCAGGCATCAAGGCCGATGTATTCCTTGTGGATGTGCTTCTCACGGATAGCTTTTGCGATAAGATGTCCATAGGGTGCGAGCATAAATCTTCCGAGCTCTGTGAAGATGGCAACATCGCCCATTCCTGCAGGTACGAGTATCTCTTCATAAGCTTCCTTGACCTTTGCACCGATGATGGCAATATCATTAGCAGGCTGGTCAGGCTTGTAGGGGATGCCTACGCCACCGCTGAGGTTGATGAAGCTAAGCTCAACACCAGACTTCTCCTTGATCTCAACTGCAGCACGGAACATTATCCTTGCGAGTGTGGGGTAATAATCGTTGGTAAGAGTGTTGGAGGCGAGGAAAGCGTGCATACCGAATTTCTTAGCGCCCTTTTCCTTGAGAATACGATAGCCTTCGATTATCTGCTCATGGGTGAAGCCGTACTTTGCGTCACGTGGGGTATCCATAACATTGGGGCTTCCGTCAGTCTTGAATTCTCCGCCGGGGTTGTAGCGGCAGCAGATGGTCTCGGGGATGCCTGTCAGCTTATCAAGTACATCGATATGTGTGAAATCATCGAGGTTGATGATAGCCCCAAGCTTGTGAGCCAACAGGAAATCCTCATCGGGAGTAGCGTTGGAGCTGAACATGATATCGTGAGCCTTGCCGCCAACCTGATCGCTCATCATAAGCTCGGTATAGCTGGAGCAGTCAAAGCCGCAGCCCTCTTCCTGAAGCACCTTGAGAATGTAGGGATTGGGAGTAGCCTTTACAGCGAAATACTCTCTGAAGCCCTTGTTCCATGCAAATGCCGCCTTGAGAGCTCTTGCATTTTCACGGATGCCCTTTTCATCGTAGATGTGGAAGGGGGTGGGATAGGTCTTTACTATCTCCTCAACCTGCTCCTTAGTTACAAATGGAGTTTTCATAGTGTATGTTCCTTTCTTTATATGGGGGTAGCCCTTATTTTTGCTAGTTCTAAGAGTTAGTTTTATCTAACTGGTTATATATTAACACATAAATTCCAATTTGTCAAGAGAATGAAAAATTTATGTGCCGTTATATGACATGGTAACGATAGAGTGTAGATTTTCCGCAAGGAAATATAATGTGTTGCCGTCGCATAGAACATCGTAGTATTCAGGTAGTATACCCTCAGGCACAAATGCTGCCTTTACGTTGCTGAAATCATTTTCAGAGCCAACGATAACTATAGGTCTGGTGTCTCTGAGTTTGAGAAAGATGAGACCGCTTTGTGTTGAGTGGAGTCTTAGCTGAATGTTTATGAGAGGGTCATTTTCCGTTTGGATATTGGTAAGCACATATTCCTTTTCCGAGCGATCGAAGATACTTATGCGTGTATTCCAGCCATATTCGTTGCGTTCGGCGATCGCACTGCCGTGATAGTAGGTATCGGTGACATAGTCTCTGATGCGCTCCAATGGGTCAGTGTGGATATAGGAATTTCCGTTGATAGTATGCCAGCAAGTCTGGTCGCCTACAACCGCATTATATATGCCACGGCTCAGCTTATTTTCGACAGAGTGGATCTCTATTGGTATTCCCTCAAATGCGCTGTTCTCGTTGATCACCACACTGCAGAATTCGCTTCTGTATACATCACCAAGATGGCTTGGCTTTATCACAGTTTTCCAATAGAACACCTTGTTATCGCTAACAACAACGTCGATCACGTTGTCGGGTAGCTTATAAGAAAATCCCGTATCACGATATATTGCATAATACTGGTTATCGCCGAGTGAATAGCATATCATTACTTCGTCGCTGACGCATTCGATTTCATCCAGTCCGTTCATGGGGTATATCTGCGTCATCTCGCCGCTTTTGCAGTCAAGGCAGAAATAGTCGTTGCTACTGTCCCAGACATATCTGCCGTTTATAAAGCTCTCACTATGTACTGAGATGACAACAAAGTAATATTTGCAGTCGTCAATACCCCTATCATAGTAGATATGTTTTACCACTGGTTTGCTGCTGCCGTTTTGCTTTAGGATGCTTCTGGCTGTTTTGCTCACATCGGTACAGGTAGTGACATCTATGCCAAGCTCTTCAAAGTCGCAAAATTGAGATACATTTGTGAGTGTGCTTTGAAGCTCGTTATAAGTTTCGTCATCTGTTGGCATATCGTCATCGTCAACAGTCGGAACTTCACTCGGTAGGGTCGCTATAGAACTATGACCGGCTTTAGCTATCTCACTCTCTTGAGAGGGCAGTGTTATATCATAGTTACAGGAGGTCAGCAGAAAACAGGCTGATAGTATGATGGTGAAATGTCTTTTCAAAAGATCACTCCTTGACTGAAGAGTGTTAAAATTTCAGTTAGCTTCTTCAAAGTATAGTCGGGCTCCAGTTCTGGAGAGGTCACGGTCTGTAAGCCGCCCCATTCCTGCTTTATCCACACTGTCTTAAATCCGAGAGCTTTTGCAGGTGCTATGTCGTTAGTCAGTTTGTCACCTATCATTACGCATTTGTCGGCAGTGGTATTAGCTTTATAGAGAGCTTCGTTAAAAAGTCGTGGGTCGGGTTTTGAGAAGCCTACCTCCGCCGAAATTATCATCAGATCGAAATATTCTGCAAGCTTCCATTCCTCCGTTATACGCTTTCTTGTGTTGAGGGGCTGGTTTGCGATTATACCAAGCTTGTAGTGTGCTTTCAGAACTTTCAGTATCTGCAATGCTTCGGGATAGGGAGTTATGAGGTCAGAGCACCATTTCTCAGGAAAGTGTATATCAAGCTTTTCAAGCGCATCTTTGTATTCGTGGAGATTATTTGCAGCGGCAAGGCGCATTTCTGCCTTCAGCACATCGGGAGATATGCTGTGCTTTTCGCAGGTGCGCTGTATCCTGTCATCCCATGCGGCAGTTTCGTCAATGAGAGTGCCACCCATATCGAAAAATATCCATTGAGTATTGTTCATGTTATGCTCCCATATCGTCGGAGTATCTGCGCTTTTTCAGCCCTGCGTGTTCTTCAAGAATAAAGAACGGAGAATCCTTTTCCTGCTGCAGGAGCTTGTTTTTGGAATAGATATACTGATAATTCAGAGTGCGGTACTTTGTTTCGATATATACATCAAAGCCACGCTGCCTTCTGGTGAATAGCGTCAGCTTTTCGTAGGTGATGCTGATGATATCGCTATAGCGCAGCTCGGTTTTTTCGCCTTTTGGGTCGGTTATGATCATCTTTGTTTCATCAGCAAAGAAGGTGTATGTGTTTCCGCTTGTTATCACTATCATTGCAAACACTGCGATGATAGTAAAAATCACAAGTATCAGCACCGATATTATCACGCAGAGCAAGTTCAGTGTAGGAACGTAGTCGTCTATAGTCCTATCGTATTCGTATATCGGTACACTGAGATCTCCCGTAAGCACGATCACACCATTGATGACAACAACACACAGATATACAGCATATATTGCGGCAACGATGGCGAGCAACAAAGGTTCGTTCTTTCTAGGACAACGGAAGGTTCCTTTTTCATAGAAGCCGAATCTATCCTCTACCTGTGAGTATCCGATGTGTTCTGACATAGCGTTATCTCCTTGTGTCAGGATATTTGCTTAAGTGTATCGATAAGTTCTCGCCAGTCATGAATGTGCAGGTATTCGCAGCTGCCATACAAGCTACTGTTGTCCTTGGGTAATCCACCCTCAACGTGACATTCATATAGCACTGGGAACATTCCTGCGTCTATTGCGCCCTTGACATCGTTAGCAATGCTGTCACCGCAGAACCAAACTTTTTCGGCGGTAAGTCCTGCTTTGCGCAGTGCAATATCGAACAACAGCTTGTCAGGTTTGCGGATGCCATATTCGCTTGAAGCTATGATGAACTCAAACCTATTGTTGGGGAACAGTCTGTCCATGCGTTCGGCAAGGGCTTTCCCCGACCATCCGATGTTGCTGATAATGCCATAGCGGATATCGTTTTCTTCAAGATGTCTCAGAAGTTCGTCGGCATGAGGCATTATGGCACCCATAGAGGTGTTGTCCCATATAATGCGCTCAGCTTCTGCAATATCTACATCGAATTCTAGTCCGTAATATTCAAACGCTGCATGGTATCCCTGATGAGAATGGGGTTCGTAGCCTGTTTTTAGTACATCTCGCTGCATCTGAAATATTCTGTCGCCGAAGAGCTTCAGCTCCTCGGCGGTGATGTTATCGGGATTTTTGGTGATATGTTTATATAGCTCGCTGTAACCTCTCGATAGGTCAAAATTCGGTTCGTAGCCTAAAGTCTGACCGTAGTCGAAAATTATCATTTCAGGCTTTTCCATATTACACGTTCATGTATTTTGCAAGGAAGTCAACCGACATTTCTATCCACTTGCGGCAGTTGTCGAGGTAGAACATCTCGTGCCAGCCTGTAGCCTTGTCGCAGGTTGAAAGACCGTGGGGACCCTCGTCGAACATGTGCAGCTCAACGGGAACCTTATTGGAGATGCAAGCCTTTGCCATTACAAGCGAATTGTGGGCAGGCACGCAGTCGTCGTTGGCGGTTGTCCAGATGAAGATGGGGGGAGTTTTGGGTGTAACTCTGTTTTCGAGGGACAAGCGGCTCAGATCGCTGCGGCTTGCCTCGTCGCCCAGCAGCACTTTGAAGCTGCCCTCGTGGGGAGCGGTAACTCCGCTGATAACGGGGTAACAGAGGATAGCGGCATTGGGGCGCAGATCCTCGGGCTCACAGCCTATAGCCTTGTATATCTTTTCGTCGCTCCACATAGTGGCGATGCAACCAGCAAGGTGTCCGCCTGCAGAGCAGCCGAGAACGGCAAGCTTGTTTTTGTCAACACCGAACTCCTCAGCACGCATACGAACCTTGTAGAAAGTGTATGCAGCATCGATGAGAGATGAGGGGAACTTTGCGTTGCAGGTATAGTTAACTACAAAAGCGTTGTAGCCTTGTGCGAGATACTGCAGTGCGATAGGCTCGCCCTCTCTGTCGGAGCAGAACTCGTATCCGCCACCGGGGAAGATGATGATGCCGGGGCGCTTTTCGCAGAACTGAAGTCCTGAGATATTATCCAGCATATAAGCCTTTACAAAGGCCGTCTTTTCCTGATTGATGAAAAAGGTCTTGATAGTCATGTTTATGTAACCTCCGTATATTGCGCAAAGGCAATAGTATATACATTAATATTGTATCATTATTTATGTAATAAATCAAGTAAAATTTGCAAATTTGTTTTGTTGACTTTTCACATTGCAGATGATATAATTTGCATATAAACATTTTGTGGAGGTGCAGATGTTCAGAGATTGGAGATTTGGTACTGCATTTGCGCTGGAGTTTATGCTGCCGTGGCTCGTTATGGTGAGCGGATTCCCTGCGATATATTTTTTCTTTGAGGCGGATCGCATCTACAGAGAGCAGTTTGACAGTGCTGAGTATCAAGTGGCGAGCGGAATATTTCACAGCTGCTATGATATGGCTATGGTGACAGGCACGATAGTGGTTATACTGGAGTTGCTTTTGGGGCTTGTGGCACTGGTAATTCTGATAATTTCGTTGGTTAAAAAGTCTGGGGTAGAATACAGTATTTGCAGACCACTGACGGTATTTGTATGCAGCTTTCCTTGTGTTTTCGGATCGTTGTTTTTGATGTTTTTGGTGAATGCTTTTACTTATGGTATGGGAGTGTGAATATATGGAATATGCAATAAGAGAGATCAGACCCGATGAATACAAGCTGCTTGATGATTTCATTTATGAGGCGGTATTTATCCCTGAGGGCGTTGAGGCTCCCCCGAAAAGTATTATTCTGCAGCCTGATTTGCAGGTGTATATCAAGGATTTCGGAAAACAGCTTGATGATAAGTGCCTTGTTGCTGAGGTTGGCGGTAGGGTAGTTGGGGCTGTATGGGTGCGCATTATGAATGATTATGGTCACATCGACGATGAGACCCCGTCGTTTGCTATCTCGCTTTACGGCAGCTATCGTGGAAAAGGCATAGGTACTGAGCTGATGAAAAGAATGCTGGAATGGCTTAGAAACAGCGGATATAAGAAAGCGTCACTGGCTGTTCAAAAGGCGAACTATGCAGTCAAGATGTATCTCGCTGTAGGCTTTGAGATAGTGGATGAAAACGAGGAAGAATACATAATGGTTGTAAAGCTGGATCAGTGAAAAAAGCCCGAGTTCTACTCGGGCTTTTTGTATTTCAGCACACCAGTTTTTCTCGTAGCTTTGCAAGTATCTTACGTTCTTTGCGGGATACCTGTACCTGTGTCATTCCGAGTATCTCGGCAGTCTTGCTTTGTGTACATTCTCTGAAATAGCGGAGCGTGATAAGCTGTCTATCTTCCTCAGAAAGGCGTGAAAGTTCGCTGCGCAGTGCCATACGGTCTATGAGGCTTTCTTCGCCTGATTCCAGAGGTACATCAAATTGTACCCCCTCCTCTGCGGTGAGAGATACTGTTGCCTGTCCAGCGGATAGAGCCTCAGCTGCTTCTTCGGGCGAAATTCCCAGCCCTTCTGCGATATCAGATAGTCTGGGCTCAGTTCCGCTTGCAGCAAGCTCATCCCGAAGTCTTGAAGCCTTGATGGAAAGTTCTCGCAGGCTTCGGCTCATTTTAACAAGACCCCCGTCACGAAAAAGCTGCTTGATCTCTCCGATTATCACCGGCACTGCATAGGTGGAAAAGCAGAGCCCCCTGCTTTCGTCGAAGCGGTCGCTTGCCTTTACAAGACCAACGCAGCCTGCTGAGTACAGCTCCTCATACTCGATGCCACGTCCCTTGAAACGGGATGCAAGCGAGTGTACCAGTGGGAGATTGCTTTCAATAAATTCATCACGGGTCAAGCTTTTTCAGCCTCTTTTCCATGATGACGGTCGTGCCTTTGCCGAGGGTGCTTTTGACTTTCAGCTTGTCGGTAAAGCTCTCCATTACTGAAAAGCCTAGCCCCGAGCGTTCCTCTTCGGGGGCGGTGGTGAACATGGGTGTCATGGCACGGCCGATATCGTCAATGCCTGCGCCTTTGTCCTTAATTGCTATGTACAATGTGTTGTCGCTGTATAGCTTCAGCAACATAAGAATATCTCCCGTAGTGCCTCGGTAGCCATGGACGATTGCATTTGTTACTGCCTCGGATACTGCGGTCTTGATCTCCCCTATCTCCTGCACGGTTGGGTCGCACTGAGACATGAATGCAGCTGCCGCCGAACGTGCGAAGCTCTCATTCTGCGAAAGACTGGGCAGGGTGAGCTTTATTTGATTTATTATACTCCTTTTCATACTTTTACTCCTTCTATTAAGTTTTCTGCTAATCCCGACATTTTTATTACAGCGGCGATATGCGGGGCAGCATTCTTTATAATAAGAGTACCTCCGCTGCCACTGAGAGATCTCTGCCTGCCAATAAGCAGCCCTATGCCTGAGCTATCCATAAAGCTGACTTGCTCAAGGTCGATAATGAGCACCTCGGGATCGGATACACTTATCAGATTTTCCAGCAGCATGCGTAACTCCCGTGCTGCGTGGTGGTCAATATCGCAGCAGATAGCAGCAGTTACACGTCGTCCGTCGTTGTAGATGTTTAGCATTTTAACTTCCCCCTTACAGCAATATTTTATCACCGGCAGAGCGCATATACTGTCGATATGCATTGGCATATTTGGGATATTTTTTGCATAGTAGGCGGAATATGTTGTATTTTACTTGAAAAAAACAGAAAAGTGTGTTATTATTAAAGAAGCAATGATTGCGAAAGGATATTTGTTATGTATAAATATGAAACACATCTTCATACAAAAGAGGGCAGTGCTTGCTCCAGCGCCTCTGCCGAGGAAATGGCACGTCTGCATAAGGAGTTGGGTTATGACGGGATATTTGTCACAAATCACTTCTTTAATGGCAATACGTCGGTACCGAGGGATCTTCCCTGGGAGGAACGGATAGATCGCTATTGCGAGGGTTATGAGATCGCAAAGAAAGTTGGCGACGAGATAGGGTTGAAAGTCTTCTTTGGTGTGGAGTACTGCGTCTACAGTTCAGATTTCCTCATATATAACATAGACAAGGAGTGGCTGAAGGCGAATGAACGTCTGTTGATGACACCTGGAGGCGAGCGTGAGTGCTTTCAAGAGATACGCAGTATGGGCGGCTTTATAGTGCATGCACATCCGTTCCGCAGTGATCCTTATATTCATCACATCAGCCTTTATCCATATGACATTGACGCTGTTGAGGTGATCAATGCAAGCCATACAAATATGATGTATAATCAGCGTGCAGAGATGTATGCGGATATGTACGGCCTGCCTAAAACCGGTGGCAGCGATAGCCATCACACATTTGCGTTGTTTGGAGGCGGTATTTCTGTACCTAAGCCTATAAATGCTCCTATTGATTATCTGGATCAGATACAGAATGGTACTGTAGTACCATTGAAGCGTGCAATTGATTAAATTTGTACAAAATGGCTGATTTTTTTGTCAAAAGTGTTGAAATAAAGCAAAAAGTATGATATAATACACTATATATAGTATGCGTGCAAATGCTCGTGTGCTGATATATGGGAAAAATCGGAAAATAATTGAGGAAAGAGAGTTACATTATGAAATGTCCTGAATGTGGATGCGAGGAAAGCAAGGTAATCGATTCACGACCAACTGAGAACAAGGTTCGCCGTCGTCGTGAATGCATCAGCTGTGGTTTCAGATTTACAACCTATGAGATCATCGAGGATATCCCACTGATGATCCTGAAAAAAGATAATTCGATCGAACCTTTCGATCGTGCAAAGCTTATCGAAAGGCTCTGCAGAGCAACGGTAAAACGCCCGGTGCAGCTTGAAACTATTGAGAATATGGTTGATGAAGTGGTTGCGGAACTGAAGAATTCGCTGCAGAAAGAGGTCACCTCTGACAAGATAGGTGAAATGGTGCAACATAAGCTGAAGGATATCGACCATGTAGCGTATATACGTTTTGCATCGGTATATCGTGATTTTAATGATGTGGACAGCTTTATTAAAATTATTTCTGAACTGACTGAGGACGAGCAGTAATACTATTATAATATATACAAAGCGGATGAAAGACGAGTATATTTCTCGGGTATTTGTCCGCTTGTTATATTTGTATGGATAGTGCATAATTTGTTGATAACTTATCAAAATATATTGTGAAACTTTTTGCTGAAAAATGGATTGACAAAATTGCTTTGCGATGATATAATAATTAAGCTGCTTACAAAGAGCGGCGCTAAGCCATCTGTTAATGGTGTTGAGGATTTTTCAAAAAAATAATTTGAAAAAGTACTTGACAAACCGAAATCAATATGATATAATGGATAGGCTTTGTGAGATCGCACGGAGTCGGTCAAGAAAAAATCAAAAAAATATTTTGAAAAAAGTACTTGACAAACTCAAAGAGATGTGATATAATGACAAAGTCGCTGCTGAGAAGCGGATGACGAACAAGCTCCTTGAAAATTGAACAATAAAGATAAGCGAATTAACATTACCTTGTCGATTCGCCGTCGGAAACGACGGAGATGAAACAAACAAATTAATTCTGGATAAACACGTA
>JAZPZN010000071.1:0-9863 GCA_045544715.1 Oscillospiraceae bacterium
TCCAGTCAGCGTGGAGACCTGCAGGCATACCGTGGTTGCCGAGGTGGTTCATAGAGAAGTCGATAGCTCTCTTGAGGTGGTCGTATACAGTGCCCTTCTCGCCGTCGTTAGCGTAGAAGATCTCCTCATCGAGGAATGCGCTGTCGCCGCTCTCGGAGATGTACTTGTAAATTGTGGGGAACAGCCAGAGAGCATCGTCTGCACGATAGCTGGGGTGGCCTGTTTCCTTAGCGTAAGCTGTGTTCTCGTCCTCCTCGTCGGGGTGGTTCTCCTGGCCAGCCTGATGAGTATACTTAACGAGGGGCAGACCTGCGCCGTTTGTTACCTGAGCGGAAAGCATGAAAATGATCTGCTGCTTAGCCATCTCGGGAGCGAGGTGGATGATACCCTGAATATCCTGTACAGTGTCACGATAGCCGAAGCCGTTACGCAGACCGCAGTACTGGAAGGATGCTGCTCTCGACCAGATAAAGGTGATGAAGCAGTTGTATGCATTCCAGGTGTTTACCATGTTGTTGAAGTTCTTGTCGGGGGTGTTTACCTGCAGGTTAGCAAGCTTGGAGTGCCAGTATTCCTTCAGCTCTGCAAGCTCCTTCTCAACAACACCTGCTGCATCGTACTTAGTGATAAGAGCGCTGATCTCAGCCTCTGTTCTTGCGCCGCCGAGTACATAAGTCAGCTCCTTTGTCTCGCCGGGCTGGAGAACGATGTCGCTCTGCAGTGCGCCACAGGAGTTGGTGTTGTAGTTGAGGTCACCCTTCAGACCCTCTTCGATACCCTTGGGGTTAGCGTAGCTTCTGTAAGAGCCTACGAAGGAATCTCTGTCGCCGCAGAAAGCGTCAGCCTTAGCCTGCGCAAGACCGAGGAAACGGCCGCTGTTGGGATTGTATACCTCATTCTGCATCTGGTGGATGTAGTTGCCCTTGAAATATGTGCGGGTGATGAACAGAGTGTACTGCAGATTTACCTGATCCTGCTCGTAATTGGGATCGTTAACGAATTCGCAGTAGCCTGTTACAGCAAGCTTTCTGGGCTTTGTATCGGTGTTTGTTACCTTTGCTGCCCATACCTCATAGGTAGCATCCTTGGGAACGTAGTATGTAACCTCGCTCTTGATGCCCTTGTACTCAGAGGTGATGACGGTGTAAGCTGTACCGTGACGGCACTCGCTCTTGTACTCGTCGAGGGGCTTGCAAACAGGAGCCCAGGATGCAGACCAATACTCGTTGGTGTCAGCGTCCTTGATATATACATATCTGCCGGGCTGATCATTAGCTACGCCGTTGAAGCGGTAACGGATAACACGTCCGTTAGCACCGCTCTTTACGAAGCTGTAGCCGCCTGCGTTGTTAGAAATGATAGCACCGTACTCGGGAGAGCCGAGGTAGTTTGCCCACGCAGAGGGAGTGTCGGGGCGGGTGATGACATACTCTTTATTGAGCTCGTCAAAATAACCGTAGTTCATTGGAATAACCTCCTGAATTTATTAGCTGCCGTGTTCGTAGGACAGCTTTATGATACTTCTATTATACCAATTAATCGTTTTCAATACAAGGGCGGTATTTTATACAATTTTTTGAGCGGTTTTTTATATAACATTCACAATTGCATCAGGGATATGCTTTTCTGTGATGTGAATTGCACAATTGCATATTGATTATTGAATAAAAATATGATAAAATAACTATAACTTATTTTTTGAAAGGACACGATCATTATGACAGCATTTACAACAGCCGACATCCTTCTTCCAAAGCTTTCTGCCGAGGAGATGCACAAGTGGGCAGTCGTTGCCTGCGACCAGTATACAAGCGAGCCTGAATACTGGAGCAAGACTGCCGAGATAGCAGGGGACGCTCCCTCTGCGCTGAAGCTCATTCTTCCCGAGGTATATCTTGAAGCAGCCGATGCTGAGCAGCGCATTGCCGACATTAATACGGCGATGGTAAAGTATCTTTCTGACGGGCTTTTTAACGAGCATAAAAACGCATTTATCCTCACACGCCGCATACAGGCTGACGGCAAGGTGCGTACAGGTCTTGTAGGGGCTATTGACCTTGAGCAGTACGACTACAGCAAGGGCAGCACATCTCCTGTAAGGGCTACTGAGGCGACTGTTGCCGAGCGTATCCCCCCCCGTGTCAAGATACGCAAGGATGCTGCGCTGGAGCTTCCGCACATCATGATACTTATCGATGATGTGATGAAAACAGTTATCGAGCCTATCGAGGACAGCCGTGCATCTCTCACAAAGCTCTACGATTTTGAGCTGATGCAGAACGGTGGCAGACTGGAGGGCTACCTCGTTGAGGCTGAGCAGGCAGTGGCAGTGCTGAATGCCCTTGATGCCCTCGCTGATAAGGACAGCTTCAATGAGCGTTACGGACTGAAGGATGAAGCAGTGCTCACCTATGCTATGGGCGATGGAAATCACTCACTTGCTACCGCTAAGGCGTGCTACGAGCAGAAGAAGGCTGATGGTTCTCCCGATGCCGAGCTCGCACGCTATGCCCTCGCCGAGATAGTAAATCTGCACAGCCCTGCGTTGGAGTTTGAGGCTATCCACCGTGTTATAACAGGAATCGATACCGATAAGCTCATGGCTGAGATGACTGAGGCGCTCGGACTTGCTGCCGAGGGTGATGGTCAGCGCTTTACAGTGGTGCTGAATGGTTCTGAAACTGATTATACTATTACAAAGCCTACAGCAAATCTCACGGTAGGCAGCCTGCAGCTGTTCCTTGATGGATATCTTAAGGAAAATGCAGGTGTGATAGACTATATTCATGGCGACGATGTTGTAAAGTCGCTTTGTGCAGCGGATAACAGTATCGGCTTCCTTCTGCCATCCATGACCAAGGCAGAGCTTTTCCCCACCGTTATCAAGGATGGAGCACTGCCGAGAAAGACTTTCTCCATGGGTCATGCCCATGATAAGAGATTTTATTGCGAAGCACGAAAGATCCGCAAGTGAGGAAATACTATGATTAACGAAAAGATCGATCAGCAGAAGCTGAAAAGGATAGAGGAACTGCTTAATGAGGATATTGCATCGGGTGCGATAAAGGGTGGCTCAGTTGGCATTTTTCGCAACGGCGAGGCAATTTATCGTGTCAACTGCGGCATGGCTGACGAGGCAAGGGGCATAAAATGGGAGGATGACACCATTATTCGCCTGTATTCCATGACGAAGCCTATCATGGCAGCAGCGGCAATGATACTGTTCGACAGAGGCAAGCTTGACCTTGATGACCCTGTATCGTGGTATATTGATGGCTTTAAGGATCAGAAGGTATGGACAGAGGGAGGCTTGGTGCCTGTAAAGCGTGATGTTACTATCCGTGATCTGCTGAATATGACCTCGGGGCTATGCTACCCTGATGCAGGTTTCCCTGCGGGGGATGCTATGCAGAAGCTCTACAGCGATATCTTTGACGAGCTGCAGGCAGGAAGACCTGCCACAACTCTTGATTATGCCAACCGCATCGGTCAGCAGCCGCTGGCATTCCAGCCTGGAGAGAGCTGGCTCTACGGTACCAGTGCCGATGTTCTCGGCGCAGTGGTGGAGGTTGTATCGGGAAAAAAGCTTGGCGAGTTCATGCATGATGAGATATTTGAGCCACTGGGCATGACTGATACCGCATTCTACTGCCCCGAGGAGAAGCTTGATCGCTTTGCTGAGGTGTATATTAACAACAACGGTACGCTTGAGCCTTGCCTATGGCAGCATCTGGGACTTACGTATTTGCATAGAAAAGCTCCGGAGTTTGAGTCGGGAGGGGCAGGACTTGTTTCCACTATGGATGATTATGCAAAGTTTGCTGCGATGCTGATGAACGGTGGCAGATATAATGGAAAGCAGATAATCAGCGCAAATGCAGCAAGATATATGAAGCTTTCTCAGCTCAACGAGCAGCAGAAAAAAGGCTACAACTGGGAGCAGCTGAAGGGTTATAATTACGGCTGCCTTATGAGACAAAATGAGGATGATGCGGTGTGTGGCATCAGCGTCAACGAGTGTGACTACGGCTGGGATGGCTGGCTTGGCAACCATTTTGGCAACGATGACTGGAACGGATATACCTTCCTGTATTACATCCAGCGCTGCGGCGGCCTCGGCTCAAGACCCTATCGCTTGATAAAGCAGATATTCTATGGCGCATTGGAGTTCAATGAGGACTGATAAGTTGCTTGATCTGATATTTTTCAAGGAAATACTTGACAATCGGGCACGTTAGTGCTATACTAAGCTTACTATTTTATTTGAAAGGAGGCAGACAAATGTTTATTCGCAACTATCGTAACGTCACAACTATACACCTCGGAAATGGGCTTTTGTCTGCTGAAATATGAGCTGCTCGTATTTTTGTTAAGGCTTGATAAGGCGCACGTTTCTGCTTGAAATGTGCGCCTTTTTTGTTTTCGAAACCGTGTAGTTGTGTTATAGATACAAACAAATTTTAAGATACAGTTTACAGGAGGAACAAGTCATGGAAAATATATATGAACAAGTTGAAAAGAATATAGATTATCTTGTAGAAAACAATGCGGATTGGACTGCGTGCGCTACATCTGAACAACTGCAAAAGGCACGGAATGGTCAGTTAAAGTTGAAATTCTTTGAAAAGGATGTGCCGACAGACTGGCTGGGCGATATAAGAGGCAAGAAAGTGCTTTGCTTGGCAGGGGCAGGCGGCTTGCAGGCACCTTTGCTTGCGTGTGCGGGAGCTGAGGTCACGGTTCTCGATATCTCAAATAAAATGTTGGATAAAGACAGAGAGATAGCAGAAAGCGAAAACTTACATATTGAAATAATCAAAGGTAATATGTGCGATCTGTCTTTGTTTAACGATCGAAGTTTTGATTACATCATAAATCCGCCTTCGCTGATGTACATTCCTGAGCTCAGTGTTGTGTTCAGAGAATGTTATCGTGTGTTGAAAAAATGCGGTGTATTTATCATGATGGCACCGAGCCCTATCAATTATATGTGTGACTATATCGATGATGAAAAAGGTGGATACTATAAGGCTGTACATAAAATGCCTTTTTGTTCTAAGGATCATGATGACTCGGACTGGATAGAATATGGGCATACTATGGAAGAGTATCTGAGTGGGCTGATCGGGTGCGGCTTTTTGATCAGCGGATATGTTGAATGCCAGATGGATGATATTACAGAATTGCATTTTATGACGAGGGCAGTAAAGAATTGATCATGTGATCAGATGAAAAGGAGGAAATTATATGTCAAAGCAGATCGATTGCTGTTTTTGCGTGGGTAAGGATTGGTTCCGTTATCGGGTGGGAGCTATCATAGTTTCAGACGGGTATGCGCTGTTTTCTTACGGGGAGGAGTGCGGATATTATTACACCGTGGGTGGTGGAGTTCACGTTGGCGAGCGCTCGGAGGATGCGGTGCTGCGTGAGGTGTCAGAGGAAACGGGAGAACGCTTTGAGATAGAGCGTCCGCTTTGCCTTGTTGAAAATTTCTTCGATGGCGACGGGGCATTGGAGGGACTGGATTGCCACACGATCGAACTTTATTATCTCATGAAGCCTACTGCAAAGCATGAATTCACCACTGTCAGCATTACCACGAGTGGCGAGCGAGAGAAGATGTGCTGGTTGCCGATTGACAGGATAGACGATTATGATATCAGACCGATGACAGCAAAAAAGTTGCTGCAGGATATGCCAAAGCATTTCGTCACCATCGTCAATGACCAGCGAGAGAAAAAATAAATCGCATCAAACGATGCAAAACACTTGATTTCTTATAAACTTTATGCTAAAATGGTTACATAAATACAAAAGAAAGGAACGATCGAATGAAAAAAACAAAGCAATCCGCACTGTCAAATGTGATGTATATGCTTCGTATCCTGTGGCATGGCAGCAAGGGATACGTTATTTATACATTCATCAAAGAGTTCAACGAGAATGTTTTCTGGACGATATTCTCAGTGTACCTGACAGAGTGGATATACATATCTATCGAGAACAAAACTCCGTTTACTGCGCTGGCTTCATTTGTGGGAGCAATGTGTATCGGACATATCTGCATCCACATCACAGCGGCGATACATCAGCTTTGCGAAAAGCAGTTTTTGCCGAAGATGTATCAGGATTTTTATAAGAGGGTCATCCGCAAATCGATTTCGATGGAGTATACCCAGTTTGAACGTCCCGAGTTCTACGACAAATATACCCGTGCATTGAATGAGTGCCAGTGGAGAGGTAACAATATACTCTATTACTCCGCATATCTCGTAGCGGGAATTGCGTCGGTTATCGCTGCAACGATAATAGTTGCGGATGTTGATCCTATACTGCTGTTATTCATCGTGCCCATGGTTGCAGTGTCGATGATATTTGGCAAAAAGGAGGGTGACCTTTACTACTCTCTCGATATGATGAACACCCGTGACGGCCGCATAGGCTCCTATGCAAAGCGAGTGTTTTACGAGAAGAAATACGCAGGTGAATTGCGTCTTTTCGGTATTGGAAAGCTGCTGCTCAGCCGTCATGAAAAAGCGTATGAGGAGATGGAGGAGCGCACTCGTAAGATACGCAAAAAACTATGCGTTCTTGAGCCTGCGAAGTGGATAATCTACAACATTTTATCCACCATACTGCCGTATCTGTACATTGCTTTTGTGCTGAACGAGGGAGAAACTCAGACAGCGGCTTACATTGCGATGATACCTGCGCTTTCTACCCTATCATGGAGAACATCTGACGCAGTTGAGCTTATAGTAGCTCTTGCAAAGGAGAGCGCATTTGTAACTAATCTGCGTGAGTTCCTGTCTTATGAGCCAAAGGCGAATGCCGATGAGCTGATCAAGGCAAAGGAACTGTCGGATATCGAGATAAAGGATATGGGCTTTACATACGAGGGCGCAGAAAAAGCAACGCTCCACGATGTCAATATCTCGATACGCAAGGGCGAGAAGATAGCCATTGTCGGTCATAACGGTGCAGGAAAAACGACCCTTGTAAAGCTCATTATGGGGCTTTATGAGCCTACTGAGGGAGCGATAACGATAAGTGGCATAAAAACATCGGAATATCAGCCAAGATCTTTGCATCGTCGCTTTGGCACGGTGTTTCAGGATCTGCAGGTGTTCGCACTGCCGCTCTCTCACAATGTGCTTATGAGAAAGCCCAAAAACGAGGAGGAACGCAGACTTATAGAGGATTCGCTCAGAAAGGCACAGTTTGGAGATAAACTGGATACCCTTCCCAATGGCATCGATACGATGGTGACTAAAGAATTCGACGAGAACGGCATGGGACTCTCGGGTGGCGAGGCGCAGAAGATAGCCATCGCACGAGTTTTCGCTAGAAAGCCCGATATCGTGATACTTGACGAGCCATCCTCAGCACTTGATCCGATCGCTGAGTACAATATGTATAAGAATATGCTGACGGCGACTGACGGTGAAACAGTGATATTTATCTCACATCGCTTGTCGGCGACACGTGATGCTGATCGCATCTATATGTTTGAGCATGGTACGGTCATAGAGCAGGGCAGCCATGCGGAGCTTATGTCGCTTAACGGAAAATATGCCGAGATGTGGAGAGTACAGGCACAGAACTATCTTGCGGAGGAGGTGACGGTATGAGTGAAAAGAGCAAAAAAGACAAAATAAAGATGGGTAGACTTATATCCAATGTCTTCTATGTATTGAAATACGCATTCCGTCATGATAAGAAGATGGCGATGTCGTACATCATCAGTAGATGTGTTTTTATGGGTATCGGAGCATTTATCGATACCTTTCTGCTCATGGAGATCATCAATATATTCACAACTACCGCAGATATCCTTAGCGTTATAAAGGTACTTGTGCTCATGTTTGTGCTGTATGCGGTGCGTCTGATAGTTTTCAGATTGCTTGAAAACTACTTCTGGACAAAGATGATAGGCTTCGAGGGTGTTGTCCAGCGTGAGCTTATGCACAAGGCGCAGATGATGGATCTGAAATGCTACGATATCCCCGATTATTATGATGATTTCGTAATTGCTGCCTCCCAGTCGGAGGAGATGTGCAAAAAGGCAATAATGAGTATAGGCAGCATCGCCGCAAACATTGTATCTATGCTGGTCGCAGGTACTATGATAATCACGATAAATCCCGTTGTCATCATTTTTCCTGTTATCGGTTTTGTTGTCAACATCATAACCCGTTTTATCATCACAAAGCTGGAGTATGAATACAACCTTGAAAAGCAGCGTATCGGCAGAAAGGCTGACTACTCAAAAAGAGTGTTTTATCAGCCCGAATATGCCAAGGAGATAAAGCTGACAGGTATAGAGGAAGCGTTGATGGAACAGTACGATGAAGCCATCGCAGAGGAGCGGAAAATGGCACTTGGCTATTCGCTGAAGATAATAGTTCCTACGCTGATAAACTGGATAACCGTGTTCACTGTATGCCAGTTCTATGCTGTTCCTGTTTATCTTGCATACCTTGCGATAGAGAAAAAGACGATCCAGCTGGGCGAGGTCGCATCGCTGAAAAACGCTACAAACGGCATTAAGAGCCACCTCGATGATATGAACTATGCTCTGGTAGATTTTCAGAACGTTGGACAGTATGCGGAGAAGTTCCGTCGTTTTATGGAGTATGAAATAAATATTGAGGGCAGTAAGGGCACTAAGCCACTACCTGAAGACTGCACACTGGAGCTGAAGAATGTAAGCTTTAAATACAAGGACAGTGAAAGCTATGTGCTCAAGGATGTAAGTATGACCATCCGCAAGGGTGAAAAGCTTGCGCTGGTTGGAGAAAACGGTGCAGGTAAAACAACACTCATCAAGCTTATCATGCGTCTTTACGATGTGACGGAGGGCTGCATCACTTTTGGCGGTGTGGATATACGTGAGCTTAATACTAAAGAGTATCGTGAAAAGATAGGTGCGGTATTTCAAGATTTTCAGATATATGGCGCAACTCTTGCTGAGAACGTTAAGACAGATATCGTTGAGGATATCGACAGACAGCGGATACACGATGCGCTCGTAAGAGCAGACCTCGGTGCTAAGTTGAAAGGTTTCCCCGATGGCATCGACACTGAGCTTACAAAGGAGTTCAGTGATAATGGTACGATGCTGTCAGGCGGTGAGAGCCAGAAGGCGGCTATTGCACGAATGTTCATGCGGGATATGCCAATAGCTATTCTAGACGAACCTTCCAGTGCACTTGACCCCATCGCAGAATACAGGTTGAACAAGAGTATGCTTCAGAATGCAGAAAATCAAGCGGTAATATTGATATCGCACAGGCTCTCCACCACTAAGGATGCTGACCGAATAATTTTGCTTGAAAACGGCAGTATAGCGGAAAGCGGCACTCATGCCGAGCTTATTGCGGATGGCGGCACCTATGCAAAAATGTGGAACGTGCAGGCTGAAAAATACTGTGTCGGTATCTATTCATAGACAACAAGACCCTGCGAAATCCGCAGGGTCTTTGCTATATGCTAATTAGTCCAGCAGCTGTATTGCACAGCCAAGCACTCCTTTGCCGATATAGGCGCTGAGTGTTCCGCCTATTTCGCCTGCCCAAAGGTGATTTGAGCGTGGCAGGGTGGAGGTTAGTTTTTTCTGCAGCACTTTTACATCTTCAGGTGCGCCGCCATTTGCAACAGCAAGGTTGAACTTTTTGCCCTTTTCGTGGTGTGCAGCGGCACAATCCACTAGCTTAGCCATGACAAGATTTTTGCCTCTTACCTTTGCGATGCTTTTCAGCTGGCCGTCCTCTGCAAAGGTGATGACGGGCTTTATATTAAGGAGAGTTCCTGCAATAGCAGTTACTTTTCCTATCCTGCCGCCCTTTTGCAGATGCTCCAGT
>JAZPZN010000072.1:0-7808 GCA_045544715.1 Oscillospiraceae bacterium
ACATGGCTACGATCCGACTTCTTTTGCGCTTTAAAGTCAAGATATAGAATTACGCTGTTCTTTTGTTCTTTATCGTTTATGTTTCTTTCCGCTGAAATCGTAGCCTTGTTTGTTCAGCTCGCTTAAAACGCCCTTGTAGTCGTATTCCTGTGGTATTTTAAGGACAGTTTTCATAAGTCTTGCCTGATTTTTAAGGTCGAGCAGCTCTCTCGCTTTCTGATACTGCTTTTTCAGCTCCGCTTTCAGACGTTCCAGTTCAGCCGTAGCTTTATCAAGTAACGCTTGCAGCCGTTTTACCTCTGTTCTGTCCTCGTCATAACCCTTTGCAGCCTTTTTAAGCTGAACAAACGGCTCGTAGGGTATCTTTATGTATTCGGTTGCTCTGCCGAATTTCTTTATAGGCTCGCCCTCTCGGACAAGCTGCGTAATGTTATCAATATGCTCCGCTTGTTTTTGTGCAGACCGTACCCGTTCCTCAATCTCCTTCGCCTGCGTTTTCTTTTTCAGTTCTGTTACGGTCAGATGCTTTGCGGGGACATCTTCGGGATTATCAAGGTCAGACCGATGTCCACGCTCCAGACCGAACTTGCTTGAAACCTCTCTGTAAAAATCGTCCTGAAATTTCTGCATTTCCTTTCGTCCGCCCAGCATTTCTTTTGCTGATAGTTTTCCGTCCTTTGTAAGCGGAATGAAATTAAGGTGCAGGTGCGGCGTTTTCTCATCGTTATGTACGATAGCGGAAACTATGTTTTCCTCACCCCACTGTTTCTTTGCAAAATCAAGGCAGGACTGAAAGAAAGACATCTGCTCGGCTTGAGATTTATCAGCGAAGAATTCGCTGTCAGAGGTGAAAATCACCTCGATAAGCCGCACAGCGTCCTTGCGGATTGCCTTACTGCCTTTGTACCGTTCCCTTATCTGCTTTGCGATATGCTCGTTAAAGCTGCAAGGGACATCTATCATTGTAATGTTGGTGCTGCTCCTGCTGAAATCAATATCGGGATTGCTGTTGGAGTGTCCTCGTTCCCGTCGGTCGTGGAGCTGTACTCCTGCAATATCGTGAGCAGTTTTCACCTTCTGTATTCTGCAGATACCTGCGCTCATTGTAGCTCCTTTCAACACTTTTCCGAGTGAAAAGTATAACACACTATACTTTATTGCATAAAGTGTGTGGCAAAGGGAGTGCCCTTTGCAAACCCCGCTATGCTCCTACTGCCCATACAAGTCGTGATTGACCATCAACCCGTAATAGGTATCCATAGTTGTCGGAGCATTGTATAGCGATGTTATGATATACGAACGGACATTCCGAACATCGGTTTCCTGCTTTGTTTCTTTCGGTTCTGTTTCGCTTTCGTTCAAGCTGTTGAGCAGAACTGATATCTGCTGTAAGATTTCCCTTGTTCTTTCTGTTGACATATTCTTTCCTCCGTTTCGTTGTTTGTGAATGTGGGGTGAAGCTCCGTTCCCTGACCACAGACTATCACAAAAAACTTGACAAATCAATAGATTTCGCCTATACTGAATGGGAAAAGGTAAATATTGCATAACAACGCTGTTTTCTTTGCATTTACTCCTGAATACAACAGAAAATATGGGTATATTTCACCTATTAACTTTTACTTTTTCCCTTTGAGGTTTTGCAAGAACGGGGGTACGTCAGATGATTTCGATAAAAAACAATGCCGCAAGCGAGTATTATATCTGCTTTGCATACAACGATGAGAGCGAAATAATATTCGGTGCAAATGAAAAAACTCTTACTGCAACCATCGAAAAGGCAGTTGCAGAAAGAGAAAAGGACATATCAGACCTTTTCGCAAAGAAACGAAAGACAGGCAGTTTTATGGTTGATGTTACTGAATTTAAGGCGAATACAATTCTGCTGATTGAAAACTCTTATGCTCTCTACACCAACATCGAGCAGTCCATACCTCTAACAAAAGCAGAGATTTCCGCAAAAGAGTTCAACAAGTCATTGAAAAACAGCGAAAATGCTTATCAACACCTTGTTCTGAATGCGATATGGAATATGTTCCGCATAAACAAGCATCTGTCAGCAAGCCGCCTTTTTAATCTGAAACCACTTGAAACCTGCGAAAAGTATGCAGAGCAGTTCAAATTATTCTATAAAAGACTGCTCACCCTTAACGAAAAGAAAAGCCTTACGGAAAACAACTCGGCAATAACTGTTACGCAGGAATATGATTATACGGTTATGTACGCAAGAGCGGAAGATTTTGAGGCGCTGTATGCAAGATATATTGCAGAGCTGAAAAAGAAAAAGATATATTGCCGCAGGTGCAAGGAATGCGGAAATGCAGTTCTGTTTTATAGCAGAAACAAGCTCCTTTGCGACAGCTGCACGACCGAAAACATAAGCAAATCCAAAAGAGAGCATAAGCTGATAGAAAAAGGTGATACGGTTCTTCGCAAAAATAAGGAACGGCTCGGCATTTATTACAACTATTCTCACTCTGCAGCCTTCAGAAAAAGCTCGCCCGAACACCAGAAGTGGTTTATCGATTTCTTCGCAAGGTACAAAGCTGATGCAAAAGCATTGATGAAACAATATAGGGCGGGAGAGATTGAAAAGAATGAGGCTCTTAATAGTCTCATTGAAATAAGCAAAGAATTTTATGAAGTGGTCAACAAGGAAGATAATAAAAGCTCTTGACTTTTGTACTTTAATATGTTAAACTCTGATTGTAACGGAAATTGCGAAAGGAGTTTACTTATGGAGAAAATCAGACAAGTATGGTGCGAAGAAGATAACCGCTACTACCCCGAAATCAAAATTGAGAACGGCAGGATTTACAAGCTGGACGAAGAAAAATTCGTATATCTTGAACAGCTTGACCTCGGCTTAACAAACGAAGAACAGCAACTTATGGAAAACCCTGTTGACCGTTGGGGACAAGAGTGGCGGAAATTTATAACGGAGAACTACCCCGAAGAACTCCCATCTCTGCAAGGACGGCTCAAATGGGAGCTTATCCCCCGACAGATAGACAAAGAATGTTGGCAGATGTGGGAGCTGCTCCGAAAACAGTATGCAACGAAAAATCCAAGACCGACAACTTTCCTTGAAATTGCAGAATGGGAGAAAATGAGGTCGTTCGTAATCGAGCACGAAATTATGGAGCAGTTGGTTTTACAGTATAGGGCATAATTACAAAAACAGCAGGGATTGAATCTCTGCTGTTTTTTGTTTCAGATGATTTTATGAATAAATTTTAGTAATATTGCGTGTTTTAACAACTTCAATACCTGATTGGAAAATCTTTATTTGCTGTTATTTCTGTTTCTTAAACGGCGGATCAGTGCAATCGAACCTCCTACAAGTGCTATCGCAGCCGCTCCGACGCCTGCTATCAGAGGCACATTTATGCCGCTGTTTTGTTCAGTAGTATCGACAGGCTCAACAACCAGTTCTGCGGTGTTTACAATAAATTCCGTCACCGAAAGCGGAGGAAGTGTGTAAGAAAAAGTATTGCCCTCAATCGTATCAACGCCCTGAAGCTGTTGTATCGCAGAGCTTTCTCCGTACAGCGAATAAACATCCGCTCCTATGTATTCTTTGTCGGAGGAAAGACTGATATTTACGGGAGTTTCCTCGTGGAGAGAGCGATTTATCACCATTATCTTTACCTTGCCCTCGTCAACACCGTCGATCGATGAATAGACCGAGATATCAGTACGGTCATACTCGCTTTTTACAAGAGTATCACCGAAGCTGTTACCCATTCCATCGTAATTTGTGAACATATTGATTGCTGCAAGCTGATAATCATTGTTATCGAACGACCATATACTTGCAAAATACACACCGTACTCTGCAAAGATGCCGAGCATATCCGCCTGAACAACTGCACCCGAAATATGATCGCCGCCGTCAAAATTGTATTCGGAAACAGAAAGCTTTGTATCGGGATAGTAGGTATCGATAGATTGCTTGAGATTCGCCAGCAGCGGGAAGAACTCTGCTCCCGTATCAGCTATCCAGCTATTTTCGATATATCCATCCTCATAAAGAGAACGCACACTGTCAAGACGCGCCTGAATGCACTCGTCATTATCATAGTGATTGCAGCAGCGTTCTCCGCAGGCACCCTTCTGTTCAGTATAGAAATGAATATCCAGCACATCAAGCAGACGAGTTCCGTACTCCTGCTCCGCCTTACTCATCTCATCGAGATAGTAATCGATAAACCAGCGGTAGTTATTTTCTGCTTTGATGGAGCTCCAGTCGGACGCGTCAGCAAGACAATCGTATGCGGAGTATCCGAAAAGAGACGGACCAAAGACTTCTGCACCGCTGTCCATTTCCTTTACTACTCTTGCGAGATCGATGGATTTGTCCATAAGCTCTTTACAATTCACAGGCTCTTTCTGAACACGGCTATGAGTGTGATGCCACAGCGCAGGCTCGTTATCAAGCGCATAGGCTTTTATACCAGTTTCGCTTGCGGAGTTTCCGAGCGTGGTGATAAGATAGTTAAGATACTCGTCCATATAAACATAACCGTCCTTAGTATCGGGCGTCAGTGTGAATTCGCTTCCTTTGCGGTTTACCACCTTGTCCCAGTATTCGGACGGTGCCGACTTTTCCTCGGGGACAACTCCTGTTTTGTTCGAAGATGTGTAGCCAAGCATCTGTAATGTAAGCAGAGTATACGGAACACCGCCGTTCTGTGCGTCATTTGCAAGCTGAATAGCTGCGGCACCAGGCAACGGTTTTATATCTTCTGCTACATTATCAAGCAGATACATATCCGATAAATGCTTCCAGTCAGCGCCTGCATTTGAAACATTGTTTTCCCAGTTGTAAGCGGCGAGTCTGTTACCGCCAAGACGTAATGCTCCTGCCGATACCGCATTAAGGTCAACTCCGCTGTTTACTCCGTAAATGTACGGAGATATCTCTTTATGTTCCTCTGACGGCGAAACTGTAATATTCACTGTCTGCTGCTGTGCGTAAGATATATTGTTCATAGACGCTCCTAATACAACTGCCGCAAAAACGGCAGCAAGTCTGTTTGTTTTCATTATATTTTCCTTTCTGAAATCTGCGTTTCAACGGCATGCGAGAATATTTCCATTCTTTATCACATGCTTTATGTTCAACGTCTTGTCCATCAAAATGAAATCAGCCTTTCTTCCAATGGCGATCACACCGCATTCCTGTTCAAGCTTCAGTGACCTTGCAGGAGTCAGAGTGCATGATGTAACTGCATCCTCCAATGGAATATTCATTTCCAGCACAGCTTTTTTGAAATTGTCATAAAGGGAAGAAACTGCACCCGCCAATGTTCCGTCTGAAAGCACTGCACGAGCACCTTTTCTGATTACTGTCTGACCGCCGAGCAGATATTCTCCGTCCTGCATACCTGCCGCACTCATACTGTCGCTTATCATGCAGATACGGTCAGCACCGAACATCTGAAATGTTGCTCTTACCATTGACGGGTGTACATGCTCGCCATCGCAGATAAGCTCAACAAATACATTCTTATTATCAAACGCTGCGCCCACAACACCCGTTTCTCTGTGGTCAAAAGCTGTCATAGCATTATAAAGATGCGTAACATGATTTGCCCCTGCCTTAAATGCCGAATTTGCTGTTTCGTAATCAGCCCCCGTATGAGCAACTGACACCACGCACTCCATGCTGATCTCGTTTATAAATTCCATTGCACCCTCAATTTCGGGAGCGATGGTTACCTGTTTAATAAGACTATTTGCTGCTTCCTGCAATTCGTAAAAAAACTGTATGTCAGGATTACAGATATATTGCTCATTCTGTGCGCCCTTTTTTGAGGCAGAGATGAACGGACCTTCCATAGTAATGCCTTTTATGGAGGTGTTTTTCTTTGCGAAACGGCTTAATTCTGTCATTATCGTCTGCAACTTTTCCTTCGGCAATGTCATAGTCGCAGGAATGATACTTGTTACCCCCTGACTTAATTCAAAATCAATGATCGCCTGAAATGCCTTCTCTGTTCCGTCGCAGAAATCATAGCCTGCTGCACCGTGAAGATGAATATCCACAAAGCCTGGGATAACATATAATCCGTCCGCGTCAATGATTTCTTCCCCGTTATGACAAAATGAGTTGTCATAATTTATATCAGCAATCATATCATCGCTTATATGCACATTTCCACAGCGAAACTTGCTGTCCTCACCGAACACATTACCGTTTGCAATAATCATATTACACCTGCTTAAATATAATCTGTTATTTCTGAAAAGGCGGCTTTGTCCCCTATAACTGTCACATTGGGGTGAAGCTGTAAAACCGAGGCAGGAACATTTGGCGTTATGTCACCGAAAAACGCTTTTCTTACAATATCCGCTTTATCTGCGCCGCTTACTGCCATCAGGATTTTTTTCGATTCCATAATGTTCCCTATGCCCATTGTGTACGCTTGTTTCGGAACATCCTTTTTATATGTAAAGAAACGTGAATTTGCACTAATTGTAGACTCCGCCAGATTTACAAGATGCGTTCTTTTCGGGAATACATCAGACGGCTCGTTGAAACCGATGTGACCGTTATGCCCGAGACCGAGGAGCTGCAGATCAATACCGCCCGTATCCGCAATGTTTTTTTCATATCTGCGGCAAGCCTCATCAGCGTTTTCAATACTTCCGTCAGGGACAAAGGCTCTGTTCAGATCAATGTTCACCTTGCTGAAAAGGTTACGGTACATATAATGGTAATAGCTGTTTTTGTCATCCCGTGACAGTCCTCTGAATTCATCTAAATTCAGACTTGTGATTTGTGAGAAATCAAGTTCACCGTTATTGTATTTTTCAGCAAGGCAGGCATAAATACCAACAGGAGTTCCCCCTGTGGCAAGACCGAGTACACAGTCAGGCTTTGTCAGTATCTGTGAACTGATAATATCTGCTGCCTTTCTGCTCATATCGTCATAATCATCTGCAATTACAAATTCAATCATAGGTTTGCCTTTCCGAACAGAACATTATCTGAAATAATTATATCAAAATAATTCCTTGTGTCAAGAAAACCGCTTAAATTCCGTTCAATATCCTGATTACTGTTTCAAGCTCATGTGGCTTGATTCTTTCGGGAGATTTTCCTGTGCGTACACATTCAGCAAAGTAGTGTATTTCATTTGCATAGGCATTTGTTCTGGGGAGGTTTATGGAGCCTTCGCCTGCGGTTGCATCTGCTGATAAATCAAGTATCGTATCATCATTCTGATAAACCATACATCTTCCGTCTTCGTAGGTTACAAGTGCCTCTTCAAACTGAAAGCGGAAACCTGCACCAAAGGGCAGTGGAGCCGCATACCACGCTGCTTCGGTTGTTACAAAGAAATCATCAAATTTGTAGGTCGCGCTGATGTAGTCCTGTTCGGGTCTTTTTGAGCGACTGCTCTGTACGGTTACAGGCTGTCCGAACGCATACACCATGAAATCGAGATCGTGAACGTGCAGGTCATAAGGAACAAGACCGCTTCGGAGCGGATCCTTCATCCAGTTATCCCAGCTCCATTTGGGGCAGGTGCCAAGACGGCTCATATATCCCGATAACAGCTTTCCGTATTTATTTGTATCGTAAAGCTCTTTGATAAGTTCATATTCGGGCCAGAAACGAAGCACCTGTGCAACCATGAATTTTACATTCATTCTTTCTGCCATGGAATAGACACGTTCAACATCCTCTTCCTTTAAGGAAATGGGCTTTTCACAGATTACATTTATACCCTTTTCCATTGCCTTTACCGCATAGTCTGCGTGCAGATAAGTGGGCAGGCAGATATCAAGAATATCTA
>JAZPZN010000073.1:0-2797 GCA_045544715.1 Oscillospiraceae bacterium
ATAAAGAATTTGAAAACCGAGAGGAGTAAATATCATGTCAGAAAAGAAAACAATTCAGGAAATTATGGGTATCTCTATGGATAAACTCCATGAGATGGTAGATGTAAACACCATCATCGGCGATCCCATCAACTCGCCCGACGGTACTATCGTAATCCCTGTATCTAAGGTATCCTTTGGCTTTGTGTCGGGCGGCAGCGATCTTCCCACACAGACACCTGAAAAATTTGCAGGTGGCAGCGGTGCAGGCGTTACAGTAAAGCCTCAGGCATTTATCGTTATCAAGAAGGATGGCGATGTAAAGCTGATGGAGATGGGCGCTGCGGCACCAAGTGCTGTTGACAGTATAATGGATGCTCTCCCCGGACTTATCGATAAGATCAAGGCATTTATCGAGGAGAAAAAGAATAAAGATGCTGCAGAAGCAGGAATTTCCGATATCAAGGAATAATATCTGCCAATTCGCACACCCTATCTGCGTACACATTATGCAATAGAGGTGTTTTTATGAAAAAACTGATTACGATAGCATTAGCTGCCCTGCTTACGATAACTGCCGCTGTACCTGTGGCGGCAGTGGAGGATATCAGTCTTTCGGCAGTGAGTGCAGTGCTTATTGACGGTGATACAGGTATCGTCTTGTATGAGAAGAATGCATACGAACAGCGTGCAATGGCAAGCACAACTAAGATAATGACAGCCCTGCTCACTATTGAGGCAGGCGACCTTGACAGAGAGTTTACTGTTGACAGCTATGCTATTCGTGTTGAGGGCACATCGATGGGGCTACAGGAGGGCGATCAGGTATCGAGACGTGATCTGCTTTACGGTATTTTGCTGCCCTCCGGAAATGATGCGGCTAATGCAGCGGCTGTGTCCGTTGCAGGCAGCATAGGTGCTTTTGTTGAGTTGATGAACGAAAAGGCTGCAGAGCTAGGGCTTGAAAATACCCACTTTGTCACTCCGTCTGGACTTGATGCTGATGGGCATTACACCACTGCTTACGATCTTGCACAGCTCACCGCTCATGCAATGAAGAATGAGATATTCAGAGAGGTAGTGAGCTGCTCCTCGGCAGAGGTGGAGTTTGGAAATCCTCCGTATCAGCGTACTCTTTACAACAGCAACAAGATGCTTGCAAGATATGACGGTGCTATTGGTGTAAAGACAGGCTTTACCGATAACGCAAGGCGTTGCCTAGTGTCAGCGGCTGAGCGTGACGGTGTGCTGTTGATAGCGGTTACCCTTAACGCAGGGGATGACTGGAACGACCATACAAAAATGCTTGATGCAGGATTTGCAGCAGTTGACTGCTATCCGCTGGCGGTTGGATGTGACAGTCGTGTTGGTGTTGCAGGTACAGGGGAGAGCGTAGGAGTTTATGCCGACCCCGCCGAGATAGCGTTGCTGCCTGAGCAGCGTGAGTGTCTTGTCAGGACGGTGCTCCTGCCGCAGTTCGTATATGGCCCTGTTAAGGAGGGTGATCAGCTTGGCAGTGTGGAGTTCAGTCTGGAAGGTGACGTGATAATGTCTTGTCCGTTGTATGCTGACAGCACAGTCATACCCGAAGAGGGAGAGCTGAAATTCTGGCAGAGGATACTTGCGTATTTTGGAATTTATGTCTAGTTTATAGATGCTGCGGTAGTTCCGCAGCTACATATATATAAGATTGGAGAACAAATGGAGAAGATAAGATTACAGAAGATAATCGCAGATAGCGGCTACTGCTCACGCAGAAAGGCTGAGGAGTACATAAATCAGGGTCTTGTGACCGTTAATGGAAGACCCTGCTCGGTAGGTGATAAGGCTGATCCCCGTAACGATCTGATCAAGGTTGGGGATGATGTGATATCCGCTGAGCCTGTTGAAAAGCGTTATATAATGCTGAATAAGCCCCGTGGCTATGTTACCACAATGGCTGATGAGCAGGGCAGAAAGATAGCAGCAGATCTACTCACTGATGTGGGTGAGCGTGTGTACCCTGTTGGAAGGCTTGACCGTAACTCGGAGGGCTTGTTGCTGTTTACAAATGACGGAGAGTTCGCTAATGATATAATGCATCCCTCACGTCACATTCCCAAGACCTATCGTGTAACGATCGATGGCAAGGTAAATGAGGAGCAGCTTTCTACTATGATGGCAGGTGTTGTGCTTGACGATGGAGTAAAGACACAGCCTTGCGTAGTTGAGGTAGTTACCGAGCAGGCCGAGCGTACAGTACTTCGCTTTGTGATCAAGGAGGGAAGAAATCGTCAGGTGCGCCGTATGTGCGATGCTGTGGGACTGCAGGTTGGCAGACTGCGCAGGACTCAGATCGGCAGTATAAAGCTTGGAATGCTGAAGCCCGGTGATTATCGTGACCTCACCAAGGAGGAGCTTCGTGCGCTCCGCATGGCAGTCGGAAAGTCTGCACGCACACATCAGCCCCGAAAAGGCGGAAGGAGATAAATCATGATCGAGATCTTACAGAACAAAGCAAATACGGAAAAGATAGAGTTCAATGCATCTGAAAACGGAAAGAACCTCGGTAAATGCGCTGGCGTACTTGTTGGTGACACCTTCGTGTTTGACGAGCTGGAGTGTGACGAGTTTTTTGTTGATGGACTGGTCAGAGCAATTCTCAACCTTATGGATCTGCATGGTGTTGAAAAAGCAAGGTTCGATTTCGGTGAAGGTGAGCAGTTAGAGCGCCTTAAAAAGTGGGGCTTTGTTAAAAATGACGAAAAAACGATAGATAATATCGCAAAATTCTTCGATGAAAATAAAAGATGCACAAAAATGTGATTTTCACTTGTTA
>JAZPZN010000074.1:0-33690 GCA_045544715.1 Oscillospiraceae bacterium
AGGAGTACAACCTAAAGGCATACCGTAAGCAGTTCTCCGCCCCATTCCAGGATTATAAGGTCATGGCGATGTCCGTAAAGGATAATCTGCTTATGGGTGAGAGTTTCGACAATCCCGATGAAACAGCCGAGCGTGCGCTTAAATGTGCAGGAGTATGGGACAAGGTAAGCTCTCTCTCAAATGGAATAAACACCATTATGACCAAAGAGTTTGACAATGACGGAGCAGTTCTTTCAGGCGGTGAACAACAGAAGATTGTTGTAGCCCGTGCTTTTGCACAGCAGGCTAGTGTCAAGGTTTTTGACGAGCCGTCGTCCGCACTCGACCCTATAGCCGAATATGATTTATACAAGGGCATTATGGATGAGAGCAAGGGACACATAACCCTGTTCATCTCTCACCGTCTGTCCTCCGTAAAAGATGCTGACGAGGTGTTTATGCTTGAAAACGGTGCTGTTATCGAGCAAGGCACTCACCGTCAGCTTATGGATATGGACGGAAAATATTGCGAGATGTTCACAAAGCAGGCCCAAAATTATCTTGCGGACGAAACTTACAGAGAGGGGGTTACAGCATGAAAAAGTTCAAGAAATTGTTAGCTGATAACCTCTGGCTGTTTAAGATATGCTACAAAGCCGCTCCTGCGTACATGGTGTGCTACATAATCGAGGCGATAAGAAACGAACTTGTTGTGTTCTTAGAGTTTACACTGGCACTGAATTTCGTTCTGGAGTGTGCGGAGTTCGGCAGACCCTTCGAGGTTGCGGCAACGTTCCTTTTGGCACTCCTCGCATTTGTAGTCTTAGGCTTGCTGTTCAATGCGTTCCTCTATCAGAAATTACAGCAGAAAGCACAGCCGAAGATAAAGCAGGCTATCAAGGAAATGATGTTCAACAAGGCTAAGGAAATTGACCTTGAATGCTACGACAACCCCGAATTCTATAACGATTATGTGTTGTCCGTTTCCGAGGTTGACAATCAGATTGGTCGTATCTTCACGCTTATCACGAATCTCTGCACTGGACTTGTTTCCATCGTGCTTTCGGGTGCGTTCTTTATCGGCACTGACCCTATCTCGTTCATATTTATTGCGGTATCCTTTGCGGCTTCGCTGTGGTCGGGTAAGGCTCTCAACAAGCTGAATTTCAGAATACGCACCGAGAAAAATCCTCACGAAAGAAAGCTCGGCTATGTGAACCGTGTATTCTATCTCAACGACTACGCAAAGGAAGTGCGCCTCAATACCGAGGTGTCCGATGAGCTGTTAAAGGACTTTGACGAGACTAACGACAAGGTGCTTGACATCGACAAAAAGAACGCAGGCAAGCGTTTTGGTTTACAGCTCTTAAAGGATTATATCTGCAACGGCTTCCTCATTGATGTGGTGTATATGGTGTACCTCGTGTTCTGTGCGGCGGTGCTTCACAGGATCTCGTACAGTAATGTTGCGGTAATGCGTGGTACGGCTAACCGTATGAAGAACCGTATGAGGCAGTTTTCCGACGTGTTCCCTAAAATGGAAGAGATCAGTATGTATGTTCAGAAAATGAAGAATTTTCTTGACATCGAGCCGAAGATCGTCAGTGCTGACAAAAAACCGCTCCCCGAAAAGCCTACAGAAATTGAGCTTCGCAACGTAAGCTTTGGCTACAACGAAAAGGACGGCTATATTCTCAACAATGTCAGCATGAAGCTTGACCCGTACAGCAAGATTGCTATCGTAGGCTACAACGGTGCGGGCAAGACCACGCTCATCAAGCTTATCATGCGTCTGTACGACCCGAACGAGGGAGAAATTCTCCTTGACGGAGTGAACATCAAAGAATACGATGTTGAGGAATACCGCCGTAAGATAGGCACTGTATTCCAGGATTTCAAGATATTCGCCGCATCGGTAAAGGAGAATGTCCTGCTCGATTTTGCTGAAAACGGCAATGATGAGGATGTGCTCAAAGCTATCGAAAAGAGCGGCTTTGCGGAGCGTCTTGAAACACTCTCTGACGGGCTTGAAACCAACCTCACCACCGAGTTTGAGGAAAACGGCGTGAACCTCTCGGGCGGCGAGGGGCAGAAGCTTGCAGTTGCCCGTGTATTCTACAAGGACGCTAACCTCATTATCCTTGACGAACCGTCCTCTGCACTTGACCCCATTGCCGAGTATCATCTTAACCACTCAATGCTGACGGCGGCGGAGCACAAGTCGGTCGTGTTCATCTCTCACAGACTCTCAACGACACGAATTGCCGACCGTATCTATATGCTTGAAAAAGGTAGAATTATCGAGGAAGGTAGTCATACCGAGCTTCTCTCACGCAAGGGCAAATATGCTGAAATGTGGCGTGTTCAGGGGGGACAGTATTTAGCCTAAAATCACGCTTCATAATATAAGATTATGAGGCTATATTATTGAAAAACATTACAACAATATGAAAGCATCTTTTGCTTTAATAATCTCGGACCTCTCTGTTTTCAGTGAGGTCTTATTATTGATAGACCTATAAAGTTACTTATCGTCTTTTTGTCTGTTTTTAGGAGATTTGTGCCAAAATGATGAAAAATGGCACAAGAATGTGGAAAATTGGCACACAAAATTGAAAATCAGTATGATATAATTTATATGAAGAATAAAAACATCATATATCGCTATTACATTAACCGATAATATGACATCGTTTTAATAGATCATTGACAATTGAATATAGGAGCAAATACAAACATTTCTTTGCATACAACAGTATGCCAAGACCTCCTGTTGCAGTTTCAGCTATACAGACATTATGTCATCTTACGACTGCAATCAATCAGAAATGCTCACGCAGGCAAGTATGTAAGGAGCGAGCGTCCATCAATGCAGGAAATGATAATGATACTTCCGTTCAGACCGAAAGGTAACGGCTGATCTCATAAGAATGGGCAGAGGTGAAATTCCTATGTGCGAGTGCGTGACTACCCGCAATTTGCTCCATAGAAAACATTGAATAAAGCTGCCATACAGCAGTGTTTATATATCGAAAGGAGTATATTATGCAGAAGAAACGGATACTTACCATTAAGCAAGCCTCTCAACTAATTGATGGCATAACCGAATACCGCATCAGACAAATGTGTGTTTCAGGACAATTACCTTGCTTCCGAGCAGGAAAGAAATATCTTATCAGCGAAGAAGCGTTGTATAATACAGTATTCAACACCAATACAAACAACAATACCAATGCTGCTAATAACAATTAGCTCCTGAATAAAGTCAGATCCCCTATTGACAATTTATCGCTTTAAAGTGTATAATTAGAGCGTAAGAATGTGTCATAATGGTTAAATCGTAGGAGGAAGTTAACTTATGGCAACCATATCAAAACGAGGAAACAGTTACAGAATAAAGGTTTCCCTCGGCTATGACAAAAACGGAAAACAGATAATCAAATCCACAACCTTCGCACCGCCTAAGGGCACATCAGAAAAGAAAGCGGAAAAAATGGCACAAGAATACGCCTTTGATTTCGAAAGACATTGCAAGGATTATTCTCAGCTCAATGAAAATATGCGTTTCTCAGAGCTTGCGGAATGGTATTTTGAGAATTATGCGCCGATCGAGCTCAAAGAAGGAACTGTTTACAATTACAAAAGTGCATATAAGAATCATATCGAGCCTGTTTTCGGCAACACAAAGGTTAAGGATATAAACACTCCCAGACTTACTCAATTTGTGCAATCGCTGAAGTTACAGCCTGAAACAGTTCGCAAAGTGTATGTTATAATTCAAAGCATATTTCATCGTGGCGTTGAACAGGGCTTTATCCGAGATACTCCCTGCCGAAATGTAATACTGCCTAAAAAGCGTAACAAAAAGAAAAAGCCTGTTCTCGACGAAGAACAGACTAAGCAATTTATGCTGCTTATTGATGAAAAGAAATGCGATCCTGATATCAAGCGAATACTCAAGGTCTTGCTGTTTACAGGAATGAGATGTGGAGAATGCCTTGCTTTATCGTGGGAGAATATAAATTTCGATGATATGACTATATCCATTGAGCATAATTTAGCAGATGTAGGCGGAAAGCATTGGATCACAACACCAAAGACCGAAAGCAGTATCCGTACAATCGGAATGAGTGAAGCTCTCGCAGCGATTTTCAAAGAGCAGAAACAATATCAGGAACAGCTTATCGAGGCCCTTGGCGATGATTTTGCCCACCCCGAAATGGTATTCACCTCAGCAAACGGAAACTATCGTGACCGTTCTTCGCTTGGAACATCCTTCAGACGCTTTCTGAAAGGAACGGATTTTGAATTTCTGACATTGCATAGTCTGCGTCATTGTAACGCTACGCTTTTACTCAATAGCGGTGTCGATCTGAAGATCGTATCTGACCATTTAGGGCATTGTGACATTGGAGTTACGGCAAATATCTATGCCGATGTACTTAAAAGCTCAAAAGCAAAAGTGGCAAATCTCATTTCTCTTAAATTGGCTTAAACAAAAATCCTCCCCGAATAGCACTCGGAGAGGATTCCAATAAAGACCATATAAAGGCCAAATTCGTAAAACGATTTGGTAAACCGCATAACAATACGGTCTTGTGAGATTGCTCCTTAACGCTTGGAGAACTGAGGAGCACGACGTGCAGCCTTGAGACCGTACTTCTTTCTCTCCTTCATTCTGGGGTCACGAGTGAGGAAGCCAGCTCTCTTGAGAACAGGACGCAGCTCATCAGAGTACTGCAGCAGAGCTCTGGAGATACCGTGACGGATAGCACCAGCCTGACCTGTTACACCACCACCTGCAACAGTGCAGATGATGTCAAACTTCTCAACTGTATCTGTAAGTGTGAGGGGCTGACGAACGATGAGCTTGAGAGTATCAAGACCGAAGTAGTCGTCAATGCCTCTGCCGTTAATTGTGATAGAACCGCTACCGGGATATACTCTTACACGAGCTGTAGAGTGCTTTCTTCTGCCGGTGCCGTAGTAGTAAGGTTTAGATTCGTACATATTCAGAGCCCTCCTTAAAACTTGTACTCAACGGGCTTCTGAGCCGCATTGTTGTGCTCTGCACCTGCGTAGCAACGCAGTCTGGTGCAAGCCTTTCTGCCGATGGTTGTATCAGGGATCATACCGTTAACAGCGAGAGTCATAGCCTTCTCGGGGTTGGTAGCCATCAGGGTGTCGTAACGAACTTCCTTGAGGTGGCCGATCCAGCCTGTGTGCCATCTGTAGTACTTCTTCTCCAGCTTCTTGCCGGTGAGAACTGCCTTTGCGCAGTTGATGATGATAACGTGGTCGCCGCAATCGCAGTGAGGAGCGAATGTGGGCTTGTGCTTGCCTCTGAGAAGAGTAGCAGCGGCAGCAGCAACACGACCGAGGGGTCTGCCAGCTGCATCGATAACGTACCAGCTGCGCTCTACTGTTTCAGCCTTAGGCATATAAGTAGACATACTATTTTCCTCCTAGAATTTTAGAATCAGCGAATATAATTCGCCACACAACATTGATTATTATACACGGTTTAATTCCGTTTGTCAAGATATTTTTTCACCAAATTTGAAATATATCCCCAAATCTTAGGTTTTCTCTCAATTTCTCTCTTGTTTTCTCACTTTCTTGAATTTCATTTCACTTTTTGAGTCAATTTTTGAACGCAGAGAAAAGATGAGATTTGAAGAGATTTAACCAGATTTCGAGAGATGGATTTTGCACTGTCCTTCGCCCCGATTCGATCCATCTCTGTCTTTATAATAAATAATAGTGCGGATACACCGCATCCGCACTATTAAAGCAATTATACCTTGCAATATACCACCGCATAATCAAAGGGAGCAACCGTTATCTTGCCGCCCTTGATGCCCCTGCCGTAGCGGTCGAATGCCGCCTTGAAGCCGAAGAAATCGTCGGTCTTGTCATTCTTTATCTCAAAGGTGTGACCCTTTGTGGATTTGTTGAGGTAGATTATCGCCGCCTCACGGGTTATCTTATCGTAACGAGCAAATACACACACATCAGCAGTACACTCGATAAAGCGCATATCGCCCTGCTCGAATGCTCTTGTTCCCTTTCTCACCTGCGCAAGCTGCTGCGTGAAGTGGATAAGATCGAGGTTCTCCTGTCCCCAGGGATAGCAGCGACGGTTGAACGGGTCACGATAGCCCTCCATTCCTGCCTCATCTCCATAATAAACAGACGGAACTCCGGGCAGGAAGAACTGCAGCACCATTGCACATTTAAGCAAAGATATTCCGTAGAGATACTGCTGCGCATCAAGATGACGCTCGCACTGCCAGTCCTTATCGTGCCAGCCTACCTCCTCACCGCCAAGACGAGTGAGCGCACGCTCCGTGTCATGGGTGGAAAGGAAGTTCATCAGCATATCGATAGCGGGCTTGGGATAGTGGTCGAGGATGGTCATAATGCTGTCGTGGAAATACTGCGGATCGCTGTACTTGACATAGTTAAGGATAGCCTCCTTAAACGGATAGTTCATAACGCTGTCGAGCTGACCTCCCACAAGATAGCGACGACGAACACCGTAGCTCTCCTTATTGGAGGCATCCTCCCAGACCTCGCCGTAGATGATCTTGTCACTGCCCATCGCCTTGACACTCTTGTTGAGATTATCAAGAAACTGGTCAGGAAGCTCATCCGCAACATCAAGTCGCCAGCCACGTGCGCCGAGCTTTATCCATTTTTGCAGGATTCCACCCTCGCCGCAGATGTAATTTGTGTAAGCCTCGTTGTTCTCGTTAACGTTGGGAAGTGTTGTAATTCCCCACCAGCTCTCATACTTATCCGGATAACCCATAAAGCTATACCACGGGAAGTAGGGAGAATTTTTATCCCTATATGCGCCTACATTGTCGCCGTATCTTCCGAACTTGTTGAAATACTCAGAGTCTGCGCCGGTGTGAGAGAATACACCGTCAAGGATGATATCGATACCGAGATCATTAGCCCTTGCGCAAAGCTCCTTAAAATCCTCTTCAGTGCCGAGAAGCGGATCGATACGCTCATAGGATGCGGTATTATAACGGTGATTTTCGTGCGCCTCAAAGATAGGATTGAGGTAAAGCACCGTCACACCGAGGCTCTTGATATATGGCAGCTTGTCAATGATTCCCTGCAGATCTCCGCCGAAATAGTCGTTATTGCGAACTATCCCCTTGTTGTCGGGCTTATAATAGGGAGTTCCGTACCAGTCATCACGCATTATCCTGTCAGTGGGAACATTTTCATGAGGCTTACCGCTCTTGCAGAAGCGGTCGGGGAATATCTGATACATAATTCCACCACGAATAAATGCGGGAGTATACAGATTTTCATCAAAAACAGTGAGCTGAAAAAGCTCCTCGCCCTCGAAAACGCCCTCACTTGCGCCGTGACGCTTTATGTAGCGCCTGCGTCCATCAAGCACACAGGTGAAATAGTAGTAATGCAGTCCCGTATTATTGGGAGTGAATACGCAGCTGTAGATGTTGTCATCGCCGCTCTCATCCTGCAGTACAAGCTCAATAAAACGCTCCTTGTAACCCGGGCGGAACATTACCAGCATAAGGTCATTTACCGCCATGTGCTTAGGAATACGAACATTGTAAATGCTAGGCTGCCCTTTTCTCAGCGCACCGAACGGGTGCTTGTAATTATGGTCGAAACAATCAAACAATGGAAGGCTCATAATAAGCTCCTTAACGATGTATTTTTATACGAATAATTCGCAAAACGGGCGAGCTTGGCTCGCCCGAAATTAATGCAATTACTTGAGATTCCAGATATCACGAGCGTAGTCTGTAACTGCTCTGTCAGCAGAGAAGCGACCCGCACCTGCGATATTGTAAAGGGACTTTCTATTCCACTCATCAGCGTTCTTATAGATCTCGCTGATATACTTCTGAGTGCCACGGTAGCTGTCAAAGTCAGCCAGTGCCATATAGAAATCCTTGTACTTGATAGAGTTTGCAAGCTCCTCAAAGGTAGCACCATTGATGCCGTTGTACATGCGCTGCATAACATCCTTGATGATCTGGCTGCCGTTGATGTAGCTCTCAGGGTTATAGCCTCTCATTCTGAGGTCATTTACCTCAGGAGTTCTCATACCGAATACGAAGATGTTATCTGTGCCAACTGCCTCATGGATCTCAACGTTAGCACCATCGTATGTGCCGAGTGTAAGCGCACCATTGAGCATGAACTTCATGTTACCTGTACCGGAAGCCTCTGTACCTGCAAGGGAGATCTGCTCAGAAACCTCAGCAGCAGGCATAAGGATCTCAGAGAGAGTTACGCAGTAATCCTCAAGGAATATTACCTGCAGCTTCTCACGGATCTTGGGATGATGCTTGATCTCCTCGCTGATGCACCAGATGAGCTTGATGATCTGCTTAGCAATATAATAACCGGGGGCAGCCTTTGCAGCAAAGATATATGTCTTGGGAGCAAAGTCAGCATCAGGATTCTGCAGCAGATAGTTGTAGTCTGCGATAATGTTCATAGCATTGAGCTGCTGACGCTTGTACTCATGCAGACGCTTTACCTGTACATCGAAGATGCTGTCGATATTGAGCTTTGTGCCTGTGGTCTTCTCAACATATTCAGCAAGACGCTTCTTGTTCTCACGCTTGATAGCACCGAGGCTCTCAAGTACAGCCTTGTCATTAGCAAATACCTGGAACTTGATAAGCTCGCTTGCATCCTTCTTGAAGCCCTCGCCGATGCAATCTGTAAGCAGATCCGTAAGGCCCTGGTTAGACTGAAGCAGCCATCTTCTGTATGCAATACCATTAGTAACGTTCTTGAACTGATTAGGCTTGTCGAGCGCCTGAAGATTGAATACATCATCCTTGATGATCTGGCTGTGAAGCTTTGATACACCGTTTACGCTATGGGATGCAGCAACACAAAGGTTAGCCATGTGTACCTTGCTGTCCTGAATGATAGACATCTTGGATACCTTATCACTGTTCTGAGTTCTGTTGAACAGATCCTCACAGTAGCGGCGATTGATCTCACAGATGATAGCAAAGATACGGGGGAGAACTCTCTCAACCAGGCTCTTGTCCCACTTTTCAAGTGCCTCAGCCATAACAGTATGGTTTGTATATGCAAATGCATTAGTGCAGATATGCCAAGCCTGATCCCAGCCGTAGCCGCAATCATCAAGCAGCACACGCATAAGCTCGGGAACCGCCAGAGTGGGGTGTGTATCATTGATATGGATAGCCACCTTCTCATGGAAGTTCTCAAGTGTGCCGTATACCTTCATGTGACGCATTACGATATCGCCGATGGAAGCTGCACACATAAAATACTGCTGACGCAGACGAAGATCCTTACCCTGCTGATGGTTATCGTTAGGATACAGCACCTTGGAAATAGCATGAGCGATATTGGATGCACCGAGAGCCTTTGCAAAGTTACCCTCACCGAACTCACCCATATTAAAAGTCATGCTCTCAGCACTCCACAGACGCAGCTTGGAAACGCCCTTGCTGTCGTAACCGGAGATATACATATCATAAGGAACAGCATTGACTACATTGTAATCAACGTGCTCAAGGTGGTGATAATCATTGTCCCAATACTCATTGATATGGCCGTCAAAATGTACCTCGATAGCCTGATCTGGAACAGGAACGAGCCATGCGCCGCCACCGGGAAGCCAGTTATCGGGAAGCTCTGTCTGCCAACCGTCAACTACCTTCTGCTTGAAGATACCATATTCATAACGAATAGAATAGCCTGTTGCAGGATAATCACAAGTTGCAAGACCATCCATATAGCAAGCTGCAAGACGACCGAGACCGCCATTACCGAGACCTGCATCAGGCTCCTCCTCGAAGATACGGTCAAGCTTGATACCCCAATCAGCGAGGGCAGCAGCAGCCTCCTTCTCCATACCGAGGTTATAAAGGCTGGTCTTGAGGGAACGACCCATCAGGAACTCCATAGAAAGGTAGTAAACCTGCTTTTTGCCCTGAGAGTTTACCTCACGCATAAAATTGTGACGCTTTTCCTTGAGGTAATTTACAACAATGGAAGACAGTGCACGATAGAGCTGTGCATCTGTTGCGTTTTTGCTGTCAGTTCTGAAATCGAACTCAAGTATGCCTGCGAGCTGTCTTTTCAGCTCCTCCTTAGTAAACGGAGATTTCATTTTGTAGTGACCCCTTTCATGTTTTGGGCGCACTGCGCCCTATGTTCAATTATAACAATACAACATAATTATACTTATTTTCGCTTTAAATTGCAAGTTCTGTAAACGATATCTAGCAATCCTTCCAAAAAAACAAGCTAAAAATAATACATTTTATACAAATTATATGCGCAAATCAACTAATCGCCATAAATTCGCATACATATTATTCCAGTTATGTATAATTAAAACATTGGCATCGAAAGGTCAACGAGTCTACAAAAGCAGACAAATATTAAGTTTTGTCGTTTATACGATAGATCGATCAAATCGATTGTATATCAAGATAATATCTCTGCAAGAAAATCCTCTACAAGCTCAAATGCGTGCACTGGTGATACATCGAACTTGTTGAACCTATGTAGAAGGTCCTGTATCTCTTTGCGATTGACTGTAACGTCCCTTATGCAACAATCTCCCCCGCATATTCCGTATGCGATGTACTGTATGCCGTCTTCATTGGTGAGTAGCTCGGAGTATTCCTCCCACATAATTGTGCACTTCCTTTGTAATGGATTTTTTGGTTTTTTTTGGATGTGTTACTATGAAATTATACCAAAAACATCTTTCACTGTCAACGGGTTTTCAGTAAAGAAATGGTAAATTGATGAAGATTATGCAAGTTTACATTTTTTGCGTTGCATTTTGGTTTGATATTAGTAAAAATAAATATATTATTTATCGTTTCTAAATAACATTCACCAATTGTCAAGACTTTAACACATTTTTTGACAAAGAAAAGTCCCCGCTTTTACACGAGGACATAATTTATTGCTTTCTTGCTATTGAATATTCATCGTCACTATCATAATATGGGCAATTATTGTTCGTACCGCTCATAAATCGATACATCTCATCTTCATCAAGATTGACAAGGCATACCCAGCAGTCACACTCCTCGTCATATACATAATTTGCACAATCGTCACAATTCGTCATAATGCCTCCTCCAATCAGCCAGCAGTTATACTGCTCAACACCGCAAGGGTCTGCTCCTGAGCCTCCATAGAACCATATATAGCTTGGAATGAATACATATTATCTCCTCGCTCTGTCATAAACTCTGCACCACCAAGTATAAAACTATCGTCATTCGGGTCAAATAGCTGATACTCCGATAAATAGCCATCAAGCCCCGCATAAGACACTTCAGCAAACCTGCCTGTGCCATTTGTAGTATATCCGTTAGCCATGTATGTAAACAATGCAGTATCATGCACCGAGCGTGCATATTCCTCTGCTGTAGGATCCTCTTCACCTACAGTCATATCCTGCACTGATACAGTGACAGCACTGCCCGTTTCCTCATCAAAAAGATACAGCAGATACTGCAATCCGTCAAGCGACATCAGCTCTTTCATATCATCAGAACTTTCAAAGCCGTCATTATAAGTGTTATAAACAACCTCATAAAGCTCATCCCCCGTAAGAGTCTCCCAGCCCTCGGGCACCTCAACACTGACAGATAATCCATCTATTCTGTAACCATCGTCCGTTGCTGTAACTCCGCTGTTTGCTGAGCAGCCTGCTGCTAATATAGACACCGCTGCCAGCGCAGCAACCAGAAATTTCTTCATATATGCCTCTTTCTTATTTTATTAATGCTGCCATATCCTCCGGGATAGGCGAGCACACAATGACACTCTCGCCACTGACCGGATGGATAAAACTCACCTCACCGCAGTGAAGTGCTTGACGTGTTATTGCACTGCAGTCACCGCCATACATATCATCGCCGCAAAGTGGATAACCGATATGCGAAAAATGCACCCTTATCTGATGAGTACGTCCCGTATGCAGCTTTATCCTCAATAACGAGCGTCCATTTGCAGTTGAAACAGTAGAGTATTCAGTAAGAGCGTTCTGACCATTCGGGCTCACCTGCCGCTGGATGATACTGCCCTCCACTCTGCCGATTGGAAGATCGATAATGCCCTCTCCCGGTTCGCCGTCAACTATCGCATAATATAGCTTTTCGGCGCTCTCAGGCAATCTAGCCGCTGCAAGCCTGTTTTTTGCGCACACGCACAGCCCGGAGGTATTCATATCAAGTCGATGTATCGGGCGGAACGTGAGGTCGGGATGAAGTGCAGCAAAAAGATTTCCTAATGTATCATCACGATGCAGCACCGACGGATGCACCGTCATAAACGGCGGTTTATCGAACACCAGCACATCCTCATCCTCGTATGCAATACCAGCATTTAGATCAGGATTTGGCACAAGCGCACCGCCATCCTCCATCACAACACGCACCTCGTCACCCTCGCATACAGGGTCTACAGTACGGAGTATCTCGCCGCTTCGTGTGATACCGCCTGCATGCTTCAGCTTTATCACCATACGCTGAGAAAAGCCCTTGCCCCTCAGAAAGGCAAGAGCTGTTTTCCCGTTTTCAGCGGCTGATACTGTATATATCAGCTCTCTCATTATGATCTTGGCTTTGTGGCAATGAGCTTTGCAGGACCTGCCTCTTCCGAGAAGGAAACCGCATTAAATGTCAACAGCACCTGCGAATAATCCTCCACATCGAGGAAATAATCAAGACCCACATTGATATATCGCATATCGACCATCGTTATCTTGCTGTAGTGATTAGAGAGAAACGGAACCAAACTATGAGCATAGCTATCCTTTATAAGCAGCAGCGACTTGTCATTGTCAACATCAGTCTCTATCGTGATTATCGGCTGGTTGCTGCCAGTAAAAGATGAATACTTATCCTTAACATCAAGATAGCTGCGCACATACAGGCTGTCATATACAGTTTCCTTTGCCCCATCGAATACAGTCATCGTCAACTCAGGCTCACCTGTGCGCAGATGATAGTAATCAATACTGTCGGGGATAATACTGTTATCGAGGGTCTTTGAGTACAGCGTACCTCTAAAATCGCTGCTTACCGTTTCGATATTGAACTCTTCCATGCCATAAGCGGTGTAGCCGAGTGCCTTTGCCGCTGCGGAATACGCATAATATGCGCCGAGACTAGTCCAGTGGTGATCTGTGCGATAGTAGAGATACTCGCCCTTATGGCTGAGTATATTACTCATACAGTCAATTGTAGAAACTCCGCTGACATTGCTGTAGCAGTTATCGATAAAGCTCTTCTGGCTGAGATATTCTGCATAACTGGGAAGCTCTGAATAGTACAGCTCCTGCGCAGTTGGTGCAAGCATGAAATACATCGGTACATCAGGAAATCTTTCAGCAAATGTGCTTATTCCCTTTAGAGAATTCTCTACTGTCTCGCTGTCGTATTTCTTGAACACCTGCAGCATATTGCCATTGTAGGTGTAAACTCCATTTATCTCCTGCTTTCCTACAGCGACCTCCATCTTATTCTTTGCTGCCACCCACACCTCTCTACCTGCCAGATGATCTGCAAAGTAGGTCTCGATATCATCCATATAACTGGGCTTATCACGTACAGTGATATAGTCCCATTTGACCTCACCATCTTTATTAAGAAGCTGAGGGAATTTTGCAAGGGTACGGTTTTCGTTCTCGCTGCGTTCCTGCTTCGGGAGGGCTATCGTCACGATAGGCACAGCCAGCATTACTATCGCAAACAATGCGATAAGCAGCTTTTCGGGTGTCATTTTCATGATATATGCTCTCCTTTCTTAAAAATTGAAATACAAGAACGGATTGTAGCTTGCATCAGAAAGATAAGCGATCGCTGCAAGCATTATGCCCATCTGGATAACAGGCGCACCATACATGATCCATGATGGTGCCTTCTCCTTGATCTTATCACAAGCGGTCTTGATAACATCAGACGAGCCGAGAATACACAGTGCAAACATGATGCCATAGTTCATTATAGCCGATGTTGCCTCATTATCCATCAGCACGCCATTAGCGCCGAACATAGCTCCGATATAGGTGAATACCTGACTGAACATAGCACCGATATCCACTGTCGTGGGATCGATAGCATCAAACAATACCCAACCGAACACAACAAGTATGAAAGTATACAGCCAGCTGAAGAACGAGGGCATCTTTTCAAGCCACTTGCCCAGGAACAGCCTCTCCAGCACTATCAGCACACCGAAATATGCGCCCCACAGCATAAAGTTCCAGCTTGCACCATGCCATATACCTGTAACAGTCCACACTACAAGGAGATTGAATATCGTTCTTCCTGTACCCTTGCGGTTACCGCCGAGAGGTATATAGATATAGCTCTTGAACCATGCGCCGAGGGTCATGTGCCATCTGCGCCAGAATTCTGAAATGCTGTGCGACATATAAGGATAATCAAAGTTTTCAGGGAAATTGAATCCCATCATCTTGCCAAGACCTATCGCCATGTCAGAGTATCCGCTGAAATCGAAATATATCTGGAATGTAAATGCAAGGATACCAAGCCATGCAGTGACAGCAGAAAGCTCCGAATAGTCAAATCCTGCAGTGGTCTTGATATTAGTCCACAGCATACCGATATTGTTTGCGATAAGCACCTTTTTACCAAGTCCTATAATGAAGCGAGAGATACCATCACCAAGCATCTTCTCGGTGATAGTACGATTGTCTATCTCATTCTGAATATCCTCATAACGAACTATAGGGCCTGCAACCAGCTGCGGAAACAGCGATACAAAGCCGATAAAGCTTACGGGGTTCTTCTGCACCTTGATATTTCTTCTGTAAAGGTCGATAGTATAACTCATCGACTGGAAGGTGAAGAAGCTTATACCGATAGGCAGCGGCAGATCGGGATTAGGGATATCCAGTCCAAACCAGGCATTGACCGAATTAATGATAAATCCAAGATACTTGAATGTGCCAAGCAGACCCAGATTCATCACCAACGACACGATAAGACAGGTAAGCCTTAACTTCGGCTTATTATCGTATTTATGCATGATAAGTCCTGCAGAATAGTCTATTGCGGTTGAAGCAAGCATTGCAAATACATACAAGGGTTCGCCCCAAGCATAAAACAATATACCGCTTATCATCACTATCCAGTTTTTTGCCCTCAGAGGCACAAAATAGTGCAGTATAAGCACTATAGGCATGAACGCAAACAAAAATGTCAGACTTGAAAAGACCATTTTGTTATCTCCCCAGATTATTTTTTATTGCTCACCCTCAAGGTATTTTAAAAAGCCCTCTCGGGTATACATAACATTTAATATTTCTATCAGCATATTTGCCGATAACAGCTCAGGAAGCCCCAGCTCTTTCTGCAATGCAGCCCTGAGTTTTGCCGAGTCAGACGCACCGATAAGACCGTAGTCCATCAGATCTGCCTTTGTGATGAGATCGCTTTTTTGCGGAGATGTATCGGCAATAATGCCTGCCTTGCGAAAAGCCTCCAACAGCACTTCGCTGCTCATGCCCTCGACTCCGAGTGTACCTGCCTTTGACGGAAGCCTTTTTCTCCGCTCTTTGCCAAGGACATCGGGGATATACACATTGATGATCTCCCCCTCCTTGACGATGCTGCGAAGATGCGAGCGTATCTGAAAGCCTGCCCCGTCGCTGTCAGTCAAGATGATTATACCTGTTTTTCGGGCAAGAGAGCGTATCAACGCCTTCTTCTCCTCATCTTTGAATATGCAAAAGCCATCCGTCTGTATGATCACAGCGTCAACCAACGAGGACAGACGTATCTTGTCATATCTACCCTCCACAATAATTGCCTGCTTGATCTTTATCATATCCATTATTTCCTTTTTAATACGGATATTTCCGTTATTGCCTGCTCAATAAGCGTGCGTTGATCCATTTTTGAAGAATGAAGCTGCAAATTTGTGCGATAGAGGATATCAACACAAGCCTTTAGATAATGCACTGAAAGCGGTTTCGCCGTATTATATGTCATTCCAAAATAATATGCACGGTTTTTGGGATAATTGAACACTGCGGCAACCGCCGATGCAGAACGCTTTGAAAGCTGCCCCAGCTTAGCACGATAGCAATCTACAAAATAGTTTGACAGCGTTGCCATGATAACAACTGTTTCAACTCTCTGCACAAACAGGTCATCAAGTATCTTAAAAGCATTATCTACCCTGCCCGACATAAGCTCATTAGACAGCGAAAAAACACTGCTGTCCACCTGCTTCGGCACAAGGATATCAATAGTTTCCCTTGTTATCTCGCCGCTGTTGGTATAATCGCATAGCTTTTGTACCTCATTTTGTAAAAAGCTCATATTTCTTCCGCACATTTCTGCCAATAACACTGCGTTGTCATGGGAAAGGTTGCAGCCGCTGCGCTGTGCTTTTTTCATCATAAGTGAAACGATGGTTTCAAGCTCCATAAAAGCGAACTCGCACACTGCCCCCATCTTTTCGGCAACAGCCATAAGCTTCTTCATCTTTGCTTTAGGCTTTTTAGAATCTATCTCAATACCTGTCTGAGATATCACAAGCACCGTAGTATCGGGCAGATTTTCGATGACCTGCATATAGCCATTGAACTCCGCAGTTTCCATCTTATCCACATCAAAGTCGGCAAGCACTATACACTTGTATTCTGCGAAAAACGGCATACTTTCAGCAAGGTCGGAAAGCGTATCCGCCGATGGCGGCTGGGTGAAGCGTGAATAGTTCATATCAGGATCGCCGTCACCGACAGCCATATCAACGATCTTTTTCTCGTATGTCTTGGTAAGAAACTGTTCCTCGCCGTAAAGGAAATATACTCTCTCCAGCTTACCCGACTTCAGGTCGGATTTAAGTCTGGGTTCTTTAATAACTGCCATTATGCTAGCTCGGTATTGAGCTTCTTGCCGCCGAGGATGTGGAAGTGCAGATGTCTTACCGTCTGACCGCCGTCCTCACCGATGTTTGTTACAACTCTGTAGCCGTTATCCAGCTTCTCCTCCCTTGCAATTGCAGGGATAACACTGAAGATATGCGCAACTACAGCAGTATTGTCTGCTGTCAGCTCGTCAACGCCGCCAATATGCTCCTTAGGGATAACAAGGATGTGTGTAGGAGCCATAGGCGCAATATCACGGAATGCAAGGCACTTATCGTCCTCATATACCTTTGTAGAGGGGATCTCCCCTGCGATTATCTTACAAAATAAGCAGTTTTCCATATTAAAATCCTCCTGTGATTACACAATACGGTCTTTGAGGGGTTATTCAAAGACCGTACCGTATATTTATTTTACAATATTACAAGTAAAAACGGGGTTAAGAATAGCGCTTTACGCCGTTTATCAGCCAACGATCTTCGCAACGACACCCTCAACAGCAGCAAGAGCGTCGCTGATCTTGCTTGCATCAGGAATACCTGCCATAGCCTGATCGGGCTTTCCGCCACCCTTACCGCCTGCAACAGCCGCAACCTCACGCACGATCTGACCTGCGTTTGCGCCCTTTGCTACAGCAGACTTCGAGCACTTACAGAGAATGCTGCTCTTGCCGTCAGCAGTACCAGCCAGCACAGCGATAAAGCAATCATACTTGTCAGCAAGGCTGTCGCCCATCTTTCTGAGAGCGTCTGCGCCTGCGCCGTCAAGGGCTGCTGTTATTAGCTTGATTCCGTTTATCTCGGGGCAGTTGTCGCCGAGATTACCCATCTGAGCGTTTGCCGCTGCCTGCTGCATAGCCTCGATCTTCTTATCCTTCTCACGAAGCTCTGTCATAACACTCTCGCAGCGCTTTACAAGCTCATTCGTGTTAGCGATCTTGAGAGTTTCGGCAGCCTTTACAACGGTATCCTTGTAGCCGTTGAGCAGTTCAAGAACATTCGCACCTGTAACAGCCTCAATACGTCTTACACCACTTGCAACAGAGGTCTCAGAAACGATCTTGAACAGACCTGCACAAGCAGAATTCTTAAGATGTGTACCACCACAGAACTCTGTAGAATACTCGCCAACGGTTACAACTCTTACAACATCGCCATACTTCTCGCCGAAGAGAGCCATTGCGCCCTTCTTCTTAGCCTCCTCAATAGGCAGTTCCTCTGTAACAACGGGAACACCCTCAAGGATAACCTTATTTACATAAGCCTCGATCTTTGCCAGCTCCTCAGGAGTAACAGCATTGAAGTGGCTGAAGTCAAATCTGCATCTGTAGGGATCAACATAAGAACCGCTCTGATGAACGTGATCGCCGAGTATTTCTCTCAGTGCGCTCTGCAGGATGTGTGCGCAGGTATGGTTTCTCTCAGTAGCGGAACGCTTTTCAGTATCAACAGCAGCAGTAACCTTATCACCAACGGAGAAGCCGCCTGCAAGCACCTCACCATTACAGATATAAGCACCACCTGTGAGTTTCTGAGTATCGTCTACCTTGATAACGCTTGTACCGTTTGTGATAGTACCGCAGTCGCCTACCTGACCACCCATCTCAGCGTAGAAGGGTGTGTCCTCTATAATAACACTGACCTTGTCGCCTGCACCGCAAAGCTCTGCAATATCGCCGTCCTTGACAAGTGCAAGTATCTTTGTATCGGATGTAAGGCTTGTATAGCCTACGAAATTAGTCTTGTAATTGTCAAGCTCGCTGTTCTTTGCATTATCCCAGCCACCGCCGAGCTTCTTATTAGCCCTTGCGGTGTCCTTCTGCTCCTGCATAAGGGTCTTAAAGCCCTCCTCGTCAGCCAGCAAGCCCTTCTCCTCAAGTATCTCCTTTGTGAGGTCAAGAGGGAAACCGTAGGTGTCGTGCAGCTTGAATACATCTGCACCTGCAAGAGTCTTTTCGCCCTTTGCAATGAGAGCGTCGATCATCTCGTTCAGGATCTCAGTGCCCTTATCAACAGTCTTTGCAAAGCTTTCCTCCTCGGTCTTGATGACCTTCTTGATGTAAGCACGCTTTTCATCAAGCTCAGGATAAGCGGAGAGGTTCTCGTCAATAACGGTATCACATACCTCGTAAAGGAATGCGTTAGTGTAGCCAAGCATTCTGCCGTGTCTTGCGGCTCTTCTCAGCAGTCTGCGGAGAACATAGCCTCTGCCCTCGTTGGAGGGAAGAACACCGTCGCCTACCATAAATGTAGTGGAACGAATGTGGTCTGTAATAACACGAATAGAAATATCCTTCTTAGCATCTGCCTTATACTCCACACCGATTATAGAGCAGATACGCTTCATGATATTCTGTACGGTATCGACCTCGAACAGGTTGTCAACATCCTGCATTACACACGCAAGACGCTCAAGACCCATACCTGTGTCGATATTCTTTGTTGCGAGCTGAGTATAGTTGCCCTTACCGTCGTTATCGAACTGTGTAAATACGTTGTTCCATATCTCGATGATTCTGTCGCAGTCGGAAGCCTGCTCAAAATTCTCGAAGGGACCGTACTTCTCGCCTCTGTCAAAGTGTATCTCAGAGCAAGGGCCGCAGGGACCGCTGCCGTGCTCCCAGAAATTATCCTTCTTGCCAAGCTTGATAATACGGTCACGGGGAACGCCAACCTCATCAGCCCAGATATCGCCAGCCTCGTCGTCCTGCTCATAGATAGTTACCCAAAGTCTGTCAGCAGGTATCTCAAGGGTCTTTGTAAGGAACTCCCAAGCCCATGCAATAGCCTCGTGCTTGAAGTAATCGCCGAAGGAGAAGTTACCCAGCATTTCAAAATATGTGCCATGACGTGCGGTCTTACCTACATTTTCAATATCGGGAGTACGGATGCACTTCTGGCAGGTGGTAACTCTGTGGCAAGGAGGCTCCTCGATGCCCTGAAAATACTTTTTCAAAGGAGTCATACCTGCATTTATCAGCAGGATGGAATTATCGCCCTGAGGTACCAGGGGGAAAGAATTCATGCGCAGATGTCCTTTGCTTTCAAAGAACTTGAGATAGCTCTCACGAAGGTCATTTAAGCCTGTCCATTTCATAATAGTTGTCCTCGTTTTTATAGATTTTCTGTTTTTCCGCTATCTGCGGTTAAAAAGCATACACTTTAATTATAATTACATTTGTGCCAAAAGTCAATAGCAAAGCGAGAAAAAATAGCAAAACGACGGGCACATAAATGCGCCCGTCGTATTTATGTGCTATCATCGCAAAAAAGCTCCCTCATTTCCTCCAAAAAAGGCTCGTCATACAGCTTCGGATAATAGCCGAAAACGAGATCATAGAACTGCTCGCCTGACAAAGCCTCAAACTCACCAAAAAGAAACCCGGGATAGTTATGCATTGCATCAGCCATAGACCGTGCCTTGTCCATCTCGCCCTTTTGCAGCTTTGCACATATGCTGTCGTTACCGAATATCAAAGCAGGGATATGCTTTGCAGCCCTTTCAAAATCGTAATCCATTATCGGATATACCGACGCAAGATATGGCTTCATTTTGAGATAAAAAGCTTTGTTTTTATGCTTCAGATTGTTTTTCATGCGCCACATACACCACGCAAGAGGCTGCTTTGGATGGTTGCAGTGGCTCAGCACTGCAGAAAGGCAATCAAGAAGAGGAACAGCGTCGATATCTTCATTGCCTTTTGCTATCGCTGTATACGCATATCGGCTGATAGTCAGCACCCTGCCGAGGGCTGTTTTCTCCTTTCCCATTCCTCATCATCCTTTCCGCACATTTCATCTTTTTGTTAGTATACCACTTTTTGTCCTGCTTGTAAAGTATTCGTATGCTCTGCATATATCCCCCGAAAACCGTTTTACAATGCCATTTCATAGTATCTTTACCAAAAATTAACCGACTGGTGAAAAAAAGTTCACCTCATTTTCACCCAATGGCAGTTATTGACCTTTGACAAACTCGACATAATATGCTAAAATAAGAATAGCGTATTGAAATAAATAACAAACATCTGGAGAAAATATGAGAAAAATAACTATAGCGATAACCGCTGCCAGCTTTAGTGGCAACAAAGGCTCGGCGGCGATGCTGCATAGCTCCGTCAAACAGCTGAGGGAGCGCTATGGCGAGCGTCTGCGCATAGTGCTTATGTCTACATATCCTGAGGAAGACAAAAGGCTCATCGCCGAGATGCCCGACGATTACAGCTTCATCGAGGTAGTCTCCGCAAAACCCGAAAAGCTGCTGTTTCTCGCATTTCCACTTGCTGTACTGTATGCAGGACTTAGATTTATCCCGCCACTGGGCGCACTGTTAAAATTAAACAAGATCATCAAAGCATATTCCGAATGTGATATCATCATCGACGAGGCAGGCATCTCCTTTGTTGATAGTCGTGGCTTTATCATGAACACTTACGCATTCGTATGTGCCGCCGTACCGCTTCTCTGCGGTAAGCCCGTAGTAAAATACTCGCAAGCCCTCGGCAGCTTCAAAAACGGCTGGAACCGCTTCCTCGCCAAGTGGATATTGCCAAAGATCAGCCTTATCTGCGCCCGTGGTGAGATCACCCGTGAATACCTCGAAACTATAGGCATAAAAGACAATGTAAAGGTCTGTGCGGACGGTGCGTTCTCCCTGCCCGACAGTGACTATTGGAAAGAGCGTATTGATAAGCTGTGCGATGAGGATAATTTCTTCCGCCGCCGTGTAGTTGCGCTTTCTGTCAGCAGTGTGGTAGAGGAAAAGTGCCGCAAACGCCGCAAAGACTATAAGGGCTGTATGGTGCAGCTTATAAACTGGCTCAACGAGCTGGATTACAACGTACTGATCATAGCAAACGCTGCAAAGGAGGGCACCACAAAGCCACGCAACAACGACCTGATAATATGCAGCGAGGTATACGAGAAAGTACGTGACAAATCGAAGGTGCGCTGGTATCCGAGAGAAATGGCTGCAAGTGAGATACGTGAGCTTCTTGGAAGGACGCAGTGTGTTGTAGCTTCCAGATTTCACGCAATGATAGCAGCACTCGACAAGAATGTGCCAGTGCTTATGATAGGTTGGAGCCACAAATACAAAGAAGTGCTGGATATGTTCAATTTGGGTGAATACTGCGTTGACTATACCCAGCTTGAGATAGACTCACTCAAAGGAAAGTTCATGGGCTTCATGCGTGAAAACGACAATATCCGTGTAAAGATAGCAGAAACCCTCCCTGCAGTGAAAGAAAGCTCTCTTGATAATATCCAAAGGATATCCCGTATCATCGATCACATCGATGTACGTGAACAGGCGGTTTTGGAGCCAAAAACAGATGCCCCTCCAGAGGAAGAACCAAAGTCCCCCTCAATAGAAGACATCGCCGACATCTTCGAAAATGACGAAACCAACTAAAAAGCAACTTCTGTGTGTATGCAAAGTCCTCTTTGTAGTACTGGCTGTCGGTTTTCTGATATGGTATTTTATCAAAAACCGTGAGGATATCTCTCAGATAGAGGGCTTAAACATCGGCATCTTCGTGTTTTCGATGCTGTTTTATCTGGTGTACAAATTCACACTTGCCTCACTCTGGCACTATCTCACAAAGATCAACAGCTGCGAGATAAAGTATAGCAAGGCAGTGACCGCCTACCTCTACTCGATACTTGGGAAATACATCCCAGGCAAGGTGTTTATGCTTGCCGGCAGGCTGACCTACTATGAAGAGGAGAATGCTCCTATATCAAAGGTTACAGTATGCTTCTTTATCGAAAATATCTGCACGCTGCTAGGTGCTGCGATGCTGTTTATACTGTCACTGTTCTTCTTTCCAAATGAACTGCTGATGCAGTATCGATGGATCGTAATGATACTTATTTCTGCTTTTTTCTTATGCATTCATCCGAAGGTAATAAATCTTCTACTGAAAATAGCGGGAAAGCTATTCAAAAAAGATCTTTCTATTCCCATGCGCTACAGTCAGATGCTGAAAGCGGTGCTGCTCTTTATCGCAAACTGGATGATAGTAGGCATCGGATTTTATATTCTGGTTGAGTCTATATACCCTATGGTTGAGCTCTCTCATATTCTATTTTGTGCAGGAATTTGGGGCATATCAGCGATGATGGGCATACTGGCAATATTTGCGCCTTCTGGTATAGGTGTGCGTGAGGGTGTCATAGTCGCAGGTCTATCGCTCATAATGCCAATGGAATATGCAGTTGTGATCTCCGTTGTATCACGCTTATGGCAAACCATTCCCGAATTGCTTCTGGCTGCGGGAGCATTCTGCTTTTCCAATATACGAAAAAAACGGAAATGAAAAGCTAAAACAAGAACTATATAAAAAAGCTGCTCTCGTGAGCAGCTTTTATTTTTACATTGGAACAATAGTATCGGCGAGTATCTTCTCCATCACCTCAACAGCGGTTTTATATTGTCCCTGACCCGCAGCAAGGATGATCCTGTGAGCAAGCACCGGCACGGCAACTCGCCTTACATCATCAGGAGTCATAAAGCCACGGTTGTTCATCAGTGCCATTGCCTGCGCCGCCTTGAATAGGGCGATAGTTGCACGGGGGCTAGCGCCAAGTGATATAACGCTCGGCATATTCCTTGTAGCCGTAACTATAGACAGAATATAGTTTTTGACATTGTCTGCAGCACTCACCCTTGAAGCCATAGTGCGCAATGCCAATACATCCTCAGTGCCGAGCACTGCACCTACTTCGATACATTGTGGCATCTTTTCAAGCATCATCATCTCAGAGCCTTTATCGGGATATCCTATCGATATCCTTATAAGGAAGCGGTCAAGCTGCGCCTCCGGAAGGTGATAGGTACCATAGGTCTCGATAGGATTTTGAGTTGCAAGGGTCATAAACGGTTCGGGGAGACTGTGGGTAACTCCGTCGACACTTATCTGTAACTCCTCCATAGCCTCCAGCAGCGCAGACTGCACCTTCGGAGAGGTGCGGTTTATCTCATCAGCCAGCAGAAAATTACACATAGCTGCGCCTGCACGATACTCTGTTTCTCCGCTGTTGATATCTATCTTGGTATAGCCAACAACATCCGAGGGCATCAAATCGGGAGTAAATTGTATACGTCCAAAGCTCGCCGAAACGCTTTTGGCCAGAGTTTCAGCCAGCAGAGTTTTTCCAACTCCTGGCACATCTTCAATAAGCACATGACCACCGGCAAGCATTGCGCAGATAACAAGCTCGATAGCCTCCCTCTTGCCGATGATCACCTTTTCAATGTTCTCTATCAAAATCTGTATTTTCTCGTTCATACTTCCTCCTTAGTTTCTGTTGCACTTGAACTTTTGCCGCCAGATTTATTTATTAAATGCGTTATAAGCATAACGATAAGCAACAACACCAACAAAATCGGAGCAGTTATTGCTTCTGCAAGCATAAACAGAAACGCAAAAATATCAACATTATCAGTGCCGCCAATTTGATTAAACACTAGATACCTTGCTGCATCCAATGCCAACGCCGGAAGAGTAGCGCAACAAACAAACACTGCCGAATGAATACCAAACGCTCTGTTAAGCTTTATCCTAAGCGAATTCAATATAACAGCCGCAACAACCAAAAGCATCAACGACATAACTATACCTGCAACAGGCGATCCCATACAAAACAAAATCCCAACGACAGAAAGCACTGCAACAAGCAGTATGCCGCCAAAGATAACACCGATTATCACAAATGCTTTTTTCATACATTCACCTTTATTAATTCAAGATACTCAACAGGAACCACCTTTGTGAGCCACACTCCATTAACAGAGATATAAAATTTGTAGCCATCCTCCACCATTTTTGCACAGTTCACCTTGTATATCATCGGCTTTCCATGCCGTGCACCAACAGCTTCAGCCGTTACGATATCCTTCGAGAGATGCACATATAGCCTGCCTTTTGGGATCAGCCCCTTAGCATTTATGCTATTTACAAATCTTTCCGCAGTGCCATGCCAGAGAATATCAGGCGGTATTTTTTCCTCAAGCTCAACATCAACTTTTACAGAATGACCTTGATTAGCACGTATCCTCGTTCCATCCTCGCTATAGCAGTATCGCTGCTTGTTGTCAGTTGCAACTATCTCATCAAGCACTGTCCTATCGAAGCCCTCATAGGTACGAGCAACACCATCTATAAGTGCCTCCACATCTGCCCAACCATGCTCATCAAGAGTTATATCAATGGTCTGCGGCTTGTGCCGCAGGATTAGACTTATGTACTTACTTATCTTGGTTAAGTCCATTACTACTCCTTTTTCTCGCCAAGAGGCGTTCAACTCTGGGACGATTGTACCGCTGTATCATAACAAAGCAGCTGTCATACATCGCCGCTAACACCGATGTGATCAAAAACACGAAAAATGTTCCCCACCATAGCGAAAAAAACAACGGAACAAAGCTCAACAGAACAATAAGCTCATGCACTACCTCCGCCTGACACTTTGCGCCAAGCAGTTCATCAGTTGAGTGTTCTTTAACATCGAATAAGCCCGCCTCATAGGTGGGCATTTTCTTTTTCCAGCTGTTTACCTTCAGCCTTTTATAGAACTTATCTTCAAAGCTACGCTTGCGAAACCACCACAAAGTATGATCGAACTTATTCTGAAATATCTTGTCAACAATAGTTCCAACAATAAGTCGCATAGCGAAATGATATAAAGCCGTTGCAGAGGATATCATCAATATTTCAAGCAGTTCAAAACTAGTGAACGAGTATCCAATGCCACTTGCCAATGCAGCAGTCGCACATATAAATGTGCAAAGCCACATAATCTTTTTCATATCTACCTCTTTACATTCTAAACAAAAACGGTGCGGCAATAAAGCCGCACCGCATTCAGGCGATAAATTATTAGCCAAGCAGAGAGTGCTCGTCACCGATATCGAACAGGTGGATCTTGTTAGGATCAAGAGCCAGCTTGATAACATCCTGAGGACGTGCTGTGCATCTGGGAGATACTCTAGCTGTGAGAGGAGATCCCTCGCATGTGAGATAGAGATATGTCTCAGCACCGAGCATTTCTGTTACATCAACAGTAGCCTCGATGATGCCGGTCTTAGCGTTGGAGAGGTACATATCCTCATCGTGGATATTCTCGGGACGGATGCCAAGGATAACTTCCTTGTCAACGTAGTACTTGAGAGCCTCGTTGTCAGCCTTAGCGGAGGGAAGCTCAACGTAGAACTTGCGGCCTCTGGAGGTCTTGGTATCCTCAGAACCGAACTCTACTGTGTACTTGCCGTTCATCATGATGAGCTTAGCATTGATGAAGTTCATCTGAGGAGAGCCGATGAAGCCTGCAACGAACTTGTTAACAGGGTTCTCGTAAAGGTTGATAGGAGAATCGATCTGCTGGATGTAACCATCCTTCATAACTACGATTCTGTCACCCATTGTCATAGCCTCTGTCTGGTCATGTGTTACATAGATAAATGTAGTACCCAGCTTCTTGTGCAGCTTGGAGAGCTCAGTTCTCATCTGTGCACGGAGCTTAGCGTCGAGGTTGGAGAGAGGCTCGTCGAGAAGGAATACCTGAGGATCACGAACGATAGCACGACCGAGCGCTACACGCTGTCTCTGACCACCGGACAGAGCCTTGGGCTTTCTGTCGAGAAGGTGGGAGATGTCAAGGATCTTAGCAGCCTCTTCTACTAGCTTCTTGATCTCATCCTTGGGAACCTTACGGAGCTTCAGACCGAATGCCATATTGTCAAATACAGACATATGAGGATACAGAGCGTAGTTCTGGAATACCATTGCGATATCTCTGTCCTTAGGAGCAACGTCGTTAACCAGACGATCGCCGATGAACAGCTCGCCCTCGGAGATCTCCTCAAGACCTGCGATCATACGAAGAGTAGTAGACTTACCACAACCGGAAGGACCTACGAGTACGATAAACTCCTTGTCCTTGATGCTCATTGTGAAGTCGGATACGGCTACAACGCCGCCGGGATAACGCTTGTATATGCCTCTGAGTGATAAGCTTGCCATTTATTATGACCTCCTGATGTACTAAAAAATTTTTAGGATACGCTGTGCAAGCCAGCATATCCATAGCTATTTTGCGCTAATAATATAATACCAAAATCCCCGTGAAAATAAAAGAGCCTAAGTCAACAAATATTTTTTGACTCCTTTATATAATTTCACTAACACAGCCAAAAAACGAACAAAATATTTCCATGTGCGTGGTGGTATTGCACAAAAAAACACATTTTTTCGTCATTTAGAAATCCCGTTTGTTAAAACTTTAGCGTATATGCCAAATTAGCTTTGGTTAATTTGTTGATATTGTCACACTTTACAAATAACTAGATACATATATACAGGTATTTTTGTGCATTGTAAGCAATATATATTGATATGCCAACACCCCAAACGATACACTATATTAAATAAGGAGTATGAGATCATGAAAAAACGAGCCGACCGCAGATTCCCTGCAATGCTTGTTATAGCAGTAATAATGCTGATTGGCGCAGTGCTATGGGGAGTTTTCCGCTTGTCGCTGCCATCGTCAGGCTCGATAAACGGGGCTGACAATTCAGCACGCATCGCATTCATAAACAGTTGCGGCTGGGAAACAGGCGTGCGCCATACTAAAGTGAAAAATGTAAAGATCCCCCTGACCTTTGACGATACATACGAGCAATACAATGCCATCCAGCTAAGGCAAGGGCTAGATCTGCGCCCATACAGAGCAAAATATGTCAAAAAATACACATTTGAGCTGAAAAACTACACAAACGGCTCCTCCGAGCCAATGATGAATATGTACGCCCACCTGCTTGTATACAATGACGAAGTGATAGCGGCTGATATCAGCTCTGCCGAAGAAAACGGCTTGATGACAGTGCTCATCCCTCCGGAAATGGTAGAGCAGCTATCTTGACAATATTGATCGGCAGTGATAAAATAAGGTAACAAAAAAACAGGAGGCAGCACATGAAAAAACAGATCTTTCTATCTATTTCCGCTGCTGCAATGATATTTGCCGCCTGCGGATGTACACCATGGATCTCTGTAAAGATCAGCGACGATACGCTCTCCGCCAGTGAATCATTACGCAACGATATCGCAGCCGAGGATATTGCAGAACACAATCTAAGTCTGGTGAGTTCTCCTATTGCAACTCAGCCGGAAGCCGTGAAGCTCTACATCTCAGCTGACGGAAACGAGGAGACTATCAGCCGCACCCTGTCGCAGATCAAAGAAATATCCGACGATGTATGCAGCGGAATAGCCAACGATTACGACAAGCTGTATGCCCTCGCTGAGTATGTTTCCACAAACTATTACTACGACTACGACGCTAAGGAGGAAGGCGTGACCGATGAAACAGTATGCCTCGCCCATACTCTTGAAACCCGCCGCAGCGTGTGCATGGGATATGCCAACCTTTTTGCAGCCCTGTGCCGTGCGCAGGGAATAGATTGTTATATTGCCCACGGGGGCGCAATCGTATTGGGATCTTTTGAAACAAACGACGATGTTCGCCTGCACGAATGGAATGTCGCTATCATCGATGGCAGAGTGATATGGGTAGACACATTGTGGAACACCTCCAACGCTTATCGCAATGGAGAATATCACGAGGGAACCGTTGACAACCACTATTTTGACATCGACAATGACGCACTGGCAGAAGATCATCGTGCCGATCGCATTGAAAGCAGAGATTACTTCTCTGCGGCAGACTGAGCTGCACGCTGCTCAGCTTCACTCTTAGAGAACACGCATCCGCAGTAATTTTGGCGATACAACCCGTATTGCTGCGACAGCTCAATCGAACGCTTATATCCGTTCTTCTTTTTAAAATCTGAGGGGAGATGCTTTACGGGATAGATTTCCGAAAGCGTTTCCCCTATTTCATTAAGCTTTGCTGCATTCTTTAAGGGGCTTATAGTAAGGGTAGAGCAAAAGAAATCAATATCGTGCTCTGCCGCATATTTTGCTGCACGCTCAAGACGCAGACGATAACAGGCAAAGCATCGCTCGCCGCCCTCGGGAATATGCTCCAGACCCTTTACTGCATTGTAGAATTCATGCGGATCATAATCATCGACAACAACGCTTACAGGGTTTTGCAGCTGCATCTCGGCAACCAAGCGCTGCTGCTCCGCAGCACGTTTGAAAAACTCCTCCTCGGGAGAAATATTCGGATTATAATACAGTATCGTAATGCTGAAATACTGCGAAAGATATTCAATGCAATGACTGCTGCACGGAGCGCAGCAGCTATGCAGCAGCAGCGAGGGCACCTCGCCGTCCAGTTTTGCTATCAGCTGCTCCAGCTTCTTTTGATAATTGATATTCATATTTAAACCTCGGCTTACTGTTACTGACTTAATTTTACCTCAACATATACCTGTTTGTCAACCGCTTGCCATAAACGGGCACCTGTTTGGATGTATAGCCCTAACGACAACTGTCTATTTTGTGCACTTTGCCAATTGAAAACGATTTAGAAATGTTGTATTATATATATAAAGACAATGATCGTGAAAATATCGATTTTCACGACCATTTTAGCATATTGGTTTATTATAAGTAACAGTGTTAAATTTTTAACGATTTTGAGATTTGTATGAGATTTGTAATTGTAAGAGGTGGTTCCAATGAGCATCACGATCAAAGATGTGGCGAAGAAAGCCAATGTGTCGATCGCCACGGTATCCCGTGTCTTGAACAAAAAGACAAACGTATCCGACGAGGTGATAGAGGCAGTAAACAAAGCGGTTGAAGAGCTAGGCTACAGCCCGAACTTCCTCGGCAGAGATCTGCGTAAAAACGAAACGAAGCGCATCCTTGCCATCATCGCCTCCACCGAGCAAAGCTTTTACTCCGAAGTGCTTAGGGGCATGCAGGATGCCGCATACGCTAACGGCTACGATGTGCTTATCGCAACCACAAGAGATGACCCCGAGCACGAGATGCACCTGCTTGGTATGCTGTTCAGCAAAGCTGTAGATGGCGCAGTGTTGCTTGCACCAAAGCTTGATGCGGCCACGATCACTGACCTTGCAAAAAAGTATCAGCTTGCCATGTGCCTTGAGCGTCTTGCAGACTGCGAGATCCTCTGCGTGACCATAGATAATGAAAAGGCGGGCTACGATGCGACAAAATATCTCTTAGACAAGGGCAGAAAGCGCATAGGTCTTATCACCACCACTGTACGCAGCCAATCCTCCATCGACCGTGAAAAGGGATACTATCGTGCACTGAGAGAAGCAGGTATTGAGCCTGACGATGATCTTATATACTATGGCGAATATGATGTGAATTCAGGTACAAGAGGCTGCGAGGCATTGATGAAGCGCTCAAATCCCCCCGATGCTATCTTCAGCATCTCCGATACCATATCAATCGGTGCAATGACTTACGCTCTGCGCCACGGTATAACTATCGGAAAAGATCTATTGTTCTTCGGGTTCGACAATATTGATTATTCCCACACCTTTATTCCTCATCTTTCAACTGTTGAGCAGCCTTGCTATCAGCAAGGAAAGACCGTTATAGAAAAGCTCATAGGCAACATGAAGAATGAGGAGAAGGATCACGGCACATATATGCTGCCACATTCTCTCATCTTGAGAGAATCTACCGGCGACTAATATCCGTAGTTATCACGGCAAAACACAGCTATCACAATACTAAAAAATTCAGAAACGAGGTAAAAACCAATGGTTATTGTAGACTCCCACAAATGTATTGGCTGCAATGCCTGTATAAGGACATGTCCCGTCCCTAACGCTAATCGCTACGACGGAAATGTTGTGCACATCAACAATGCCGAATGTATCCAATGCGGCGAGTGTATCAAGGGATGTACACACGGCGCCCGTGATTACGAAGACGACATTGAAGCTTTCCTCGAGGAGATAAAAAAGGGCAATACCTCCCTCATCGTTGCGCCTGCTATCAAGACCGCTTTTGACGGTAGCTGGCGTCATGTGCTGCAATGGCTGAAAGATCAAGGCGTAAAGGAAGTGTACGACGTATCCTTCGGTGCGGATATCTGCACATATCTCCATATTGAATATGTAAAGAGAAATCCAGGAAAGAAGATCATCTCACAGCCATGCGCTGCGATCATCAATTATGCCGAAAAGCATAAAAACGAGCTTTTCCCTAAGCTCTCGCCTATCCAGAGCCCTATGATGTGCAGTGCTATCTATGTGAGAAAGTATCTAAAGAACATGGATACTCTTGTGGGCCTTTCTCCATGTATTGCAAAGGGTGATGAGTTCCGCAATACAGGTGTTATCAAGTATAACGTTACCTTTAAAAAGCTTAGCGAATATATCAAGAAGCACAACATCAAGCTCGGAACAGGCAGAAGCCCCTTTGAATGGAGCGATGCGAGAGGCTTTGACGGCGCATTCTACCCTATTCCGGGTGGACTGAAGGAATGTCTGCGTGAATATGTTCCCGATCTGAGCGTTACCACCTCCGAGGGCGTACAGAAGGTATACGAGGATCTCGACAACTATCTCTCTGCCCCATCAGACAAGCTGCCTGTTGTATACGATGTGCTCAGCTGCGAGTACGGCTGTAACTCAGGTGTCGGCTCACGTGAGGACTTTGACTCCTTCAATGCTTACGATGTAATGATAAACGCAAGAAAGTGGGCGACTAAGCAGAGCAACACAAAGCGTTTCCACAAAAACATATTCAAGAGCTTGAAATTAGAGGACTTCCTCAGAGGCTACACCGACCGTCGTGTAAGCAAGGCACCCACCGAAAAGGAGATACAGGCTGTATTTGCTGAAATGGGCAAGCACACAAAGATCGAGCAGACCTACGACTGCCACGCTTGCGGATACAAGAGCTGCCGTCACATGGCGCTCTCCATCATCGCAGGAAACAATACAATAAACAACTGTATCCAGTATGAAAAGCAGAATATCCTTCGTATGCAGGCAGAGGCTGAGGAACAGCACAAGCAGCTTACTAAGGCGGTATACGAGATCAGATCCGCCCTCAACAGCCTGCAGGATAAGGTAATGCCTATTGCTGCTAACTCTGAGGAGCATCTTATCAGAAACGACGAGATCGTTAATGATATGACCACCCTCAACGAGCAGATCGAAAGCATCGTAAACGGCATCAATGAAGTCAGTCACTCCGTCAAGGATATCACCCTCAACATTTCCCAGTATGAGCGTATGCTGAGCCACATCAAGGATATTGCGGAGCAGACCCATATTCTCGCAATCAATGCGACTATCGAGGCATCGAGAGTAGGTGCTGCGGGTAAGGGCTTCGCTGTAGTTGCAAACGAAGTGCGCTCGCTTGCGATGAAATCCAACGCTACTGTCAAAAATGCCGAGGCTAACACCGCAAGCATCCTCGAATGTATCGAGAAGATCAATACAGTCACTAAGGGAATGACCACAAAAGCCGAGGAAACAAAGCTAAGCTCCAATACGACTAAGAACACTATGGGCAAGATCCGTGAAGGTTCTGAGCAGATAAGCGAAAACGTGCAGGAGGTTTCTGCGATCGTTGAAGAGCTGAACTCCATGGTAGACACTATGACCGCCGAATAAATTAAACCTACATAAAAAGTGCATCACGCAAGTGATGCACTTTGTTTTATCTTACAGAGATGATACGAAATGTAGTTTCCCGCCCTCCGTCCTCATAGATCGCTATATAATCCTTTACAAAATAAAGCCACGTATTGTCGCAGTCGATCGTACAGGTAGAGGGCATTTCATTGAGGGCAGCCATCTCCTTGCTATAGATATTCATAAGTATCGGGCTGGCATCATCACAAAGCACCGTTGAGGTATTCCATGCAGCTATTGCATTTTTGGTAATGTGGATATCCTCAGGCTTTGCACCATTATTAGATACTGCCAGTTCAGTCATCTGCTTGGTACCGCTATAATAGCAGTATCCCAGTGCATAGCGATCACCGAAAAGATGATCATCCTTGATGCGATAGGTATATCCCTCATACGCTCCGTCGATGTATTCCTTATAATCAACATATCTGCTTTTCAAGTTGTACAGATTATCAGCTGACAAATAGTGCGTATAGCTGAGCTCTCCTGCGCCATAGCAAGCATCCTTTGCATTAAATTTGAAGATACTGCTTTCCTCCGTTTTCGCATTGTATTGATATATAACAGGCAGCAAATATTCAGTTGAATAGCCTTCAGTACAATAGCTAAACGCTCCGTCTGTATAATTTCCGAAAACAGCTCCGTTGTAATAAAATGTATTTCCGACTCTGACAGCCGTCGCATTTGTCTTTAAGCTATATTCCAACCTTACAACCATTCCATTATCTGCAGAATACAGGCAGGAATATGGTCTGTGCTCCCAATATGTGTATAAAATATACTCATTGTCAATGTAATTCACCACCGCCGAAGAGCTTGAAAGCATACGATAAAGCGACACCTCTCCCGTAACACAATCCACTCGTATGATCTCCACAGTGCTTGAAAAGCTGCTGCGTATTTCAAAAAAAGCATAGCCGTCATCTGCACCGATAAATTTGACCGTTTCATTCTCACGATCGTAAAATTCGCTGAAATCGGGAGTTATATCGTACATCTCCAGCCCCATTTCACTCAGTTCAACAACCCTTGCATTCTCGTTGAATGAATAATTCTGCGCTATATCAAAGCCATTGCTTTCAAGCGAAACTCCTCCCTCAGCCGCCGAGAACGCTCCCGCTGAGCCACATAGCAGCAACACCGAAGCAATTGCCGCCGCTACCCTTTTCATTATCACACCCTCC